>CAIWCG010000088.1 GCA_903911135.1 uncultured Bacteroidota bacterium | reverse complement strand
TCGCAAGGACCTAATACAGTAACTGCTCCAGCCGTAGGTGGCGGAGCAGCACCAAGCGGCACTCCAACTTACTTATATGTCGGTACAGGTTCAACAACGTATCCTTCAAGTTCCACACCACCGACCAATGCGGGTACCTATTCGGTAACCGCCACGGTTCCCGGTGATGGCAACTACAACACAGCCACTTCCACCGCAACACCGTTCACCATTGCTACCAAAGCTCTTACAGTAACTGCAAACAACAAGGCTAAATGCTTTGGAACCACTTATACTTTTGCAGGAACGGAGTTTACTACCTCTTCAATGATTACAGGTGATGCCGTTACCAGTGTTACCTTTACAAGTGGCGGTGCCATTTCTACTGCAACAGTCGGAACCTACACCATCGTTCCAAGCGCTGCTACCGGAACCCACTTGGCGAACTACAACATCTCTTATACCAACGGCACCTTCACTGTAAATGGAAATCCAACAGCATCTGCTGCACAAGGAGCTCCAATCTATTGCTGGGGTGGTACAACAACACTGACAGTATCAGGCACAGGTGGAACAGGAACCTACTCCGGTATCGGAACATTCACTCGTTTTGCAGGTGCATATTCCTACACTATCGTGGATGGCAACAATTGCATAGCAACTACCTCCGGCATCATCACCCAGAACACCAACGTTACCTTCACCACCACTCCAGTTAACCCTTCGCCTTGCACTGCCATCAATGGTAAGATCACCGTATTAGCGGCAGGCGGTTCTGGTTTCTATTACTTCTCGAAGGATAACGGTGTAACCTTCGGAACGAGCACGCTGTTCACCAATCTGCCTGCAGGAACCTACACCATGCAGGTGAAAGACTCCAGAAACTGCACCAGCATCAAGACTGCTGTAAGGGTAGGATGTCTTGTAAGGATTGAAGACGGACAAACTGCCGACCCAAGCACCACTTTCAATGTGTATCCTAACCCCGCAAGCGATCATTTGACCATCGATTTCTCATCCGAATCGAATGAAAGCTGCAACGTGCGACTGATAGACATGATAGGCCAGGTAGTAAGCACACAAACCATCAATTCGGTAGTGGGCGACAACCAAATGCAACTGAAACTTGAAGGAATATCCAAAGGCATCTACATGGTGTCCATACAAAAGGGAGATTCTAAACTGCTGAAGCGAATAGTTATTCAATAACCCTTCGCCAACACCCTCAAAAAGGCCGCTCTATGAAAATAGGGCGGCTTTTTTTTTGATAAGGAGCCGACATCCTCCTCTCGCTACTCGGTGCCTCCTGCCAGCCATCAGCTATCTCTACCATACGCACAAGAATGCCGACGCACAAGAGGATAGCCTTGGGCATGTCAGGGCTAGGATTGACGGCAGGTGTTCCGAACCAACTTTCATCCCCAGAATTATGGATTTTTAAGCTAAAATACCTGAAAACAAGCCCAAAAACTTTACGCAGAATGCCAAATTATCAGGGCAAAAGTTGGGTTTCTGCGTAAAGTTTTTGGGTTTCTGCGTAAAGTTTTTGGGTTTCTGTGTAAAGTTTTTGGCATTCTGTGTAAAGTTTTTCGGGTTCTGTGTAAAGTTTTTGGGTTTCTGTGTAAAGTTTTTTGGTTTCTGCGTAAAGTGGCGAGGGACTGGGGTGCGAGTGGAGGTTTTTGCATGCATGTGTCTATGGTTCGGAGCTTGGGCGAGGGAGTGTAGTGGCGTCGAAGGCGGTTCTTTGCCTTTCGTGGGCATTGGTGGTGGAGGCAAAAACGGAGCGCAGCGAACCCACGAAACACCCCGACCCCTTGCAGCAGCCCTTTCCCTTAAGGCTGCTGCTGGGGGCGCCCCCAAAGGAATTATAAATGTTGAGTTATAAATTATAAATTGATGATGGGTGGCGTGATGTTTATGGGATTGATATTTTTGCGGCTATGAAGGACGAAAAGAAGGGTAGTAGGCTGATTCGTGGCCTGGGTTTGCGTGAGGCTACGGCGCTGAACATGATTGATATGGTGGGGATTGGGCCGTTTGTGACGATTCCGTTCATCATCGGGTATATGAATGGGCCGCAATGTATTTTGGCGTGGGTGTTGGGGGCTGTTTTGGCGCTTTCGGATGGTTTTGTGTGGGCTGAATTGGGGGCTTCGATGCCAGAGGCGGGTGGGAGCTATGTTTTTTTGCGCGAACTGTATGGCCGCTATAAATGGGGTGCCTTGATGTCGTTTCTTTTCATCTGGCAAACGGTGATTCAGGCGCCTTTGGTGATTGCGTCGGGGGCTATCGGGTTTTCGCAGTATCTTGGTTATCTGTTTCCGTCTGATTCGGTGTATAATATGGCGGGTTCGGTGTATCCGCACTTGGTTTCGGGTGCCTTGGTGGTGGTGTTGGTGGTTTTATTGTATCGCCGGATTACGGATATCGGGAAGATTTCGATGTTTCTGTGGGTCATCGTGGTGGGTACGATAGGGTGGTTGATAGTTTCGGGCTTGTTGAACTTCCATTCAGAGCTTGCGTTTACGTATCCGAAGGATGCCTTTAAATTCGATTCGATATTTTTTGCGGGTTTGGGGCTTGCGTCGGTAAAAACTATCTATTCGTATTTGGGTTATTACAATGTATGTCATCTTGGGGCGGAAATAAAGGAGCCGGAGCGGAATATTCCTCGCAGCATTTTCATTTCGATAATAGGAATTGCGGTGTTGTATCTGCTGATGCAGGTTTGCATTCTGGGTGTCATCCCCTGGACGGTGGGAAAGGATTCCAAATATATAGTTAGCCTGTTTTTTGAGAATATTTATGGGCGTACGGCGGCCATTGTGGCCACTGTTTTTATCCTTTGCATCGCTTTGGCGTCGTTGTTTTCGGCCATGTTGGGCTATTCGCGCATTCCGTATGCCGCAGCCGAAGATGGTAAGTTCTTTTCGGTCTTTGCCAGGCTGCATCCTACGAAGAAATTTCCACATATGTCGCTCTTAATACTGGGTGGAACGGCTTTCGTGTTCAGTCTGCTGTTTCGCTTGAGTGAAGTCATCACTGCCATTATAGTCATGAGGATTTTGGTTCAGTTTGTGGGGCAATCGGTGGGAGTAATCTTGCTTAGGGTTCGAAAAACGGAGCTTAAGCTTCCATTTAGGATGTGGCTGTTTCCTGTTCCGGCCATAGTGGGGATAATAGTCTGGATGTTCGTTTTCTTTTCCACCGGTTGGCAGTTTCAAATGGCAGGTATAGGGGTGATAATTCTGGGGATATTGATTTTTCATATACAGGCAGTGAGGAACAGGACGTGGTCACCATTTAAAAACTGAAGGAAATGTTCAAAATATATTTAATCCATTCTCGTTAACCTTACTTAAATTTTATTTATTTTGCCCTGATGAAGTTAAAACTGTTCCGCCTTTCCATAATCCTGTTCATGTGTTCAAATGTCTTTGGGCAGATTGGCGGAAGCGGGACTTATCAGTTCTTGAACTTGCCTTCCTCAGCAAGAATTGCCTCCATGGGAGGAGTAAACATAGCCGTCAAGGACAGTGATGTGAATTCTGCCTTTCAAAACCCGGCTTTGCTTGACAGTGCGATGGATAACCAGTTTTCAATTAGCTATGTCAGTTTCTTTTCTGGGATTAATTTCGGATATGTGGGCTATGCTTTTGATAAGGGGAAGCTCGGCACTTTCGGTGTTGGGCTTCATTACATCAACTATGGCGATTTTCAAGGTGCAGATTCTGTGGGTAGCCCAACCAATTCGTTTTCGGCTGGAGAATATGACTTCAATATCGGCTGGGGATATAATTTGGATTCCAATTTCTCCATCGGCGCTAACTTAAAATCCATCTATTCATCATTGGAGCAATATAATTCTTTTGGTTTGGCAGTAGATTTGGCAGGAACTTACATAAGTCACAAAAGAGAAATAACCATTGCTGCAGTTATTAAGAATGTCGGTAAACAAATAACTACTTATCGTCCAGGAAACAAGGAACAATTGCCGTTTGAAGTGGAATTGGCTTTGTCAAAACACCTAAAGCATACACCATTTCGCTTTTCCATAACAGCACGACACCTTGAACAGATGGATATTTCATTCATTAACCCAAAAGATTCCTTAACCGTTGATCCAGTTTCAGGAGATACTACCATTTCCAAGAATACTTTTGCAGATAAGATGATGCGTCATATGATATTCGGGGTGGAGATATTGATTTCAAAGAATGTAAATCTCCGATTTGGCTATAACTATGAACGAAGGAGAGAATTGCGAATTGATGCTCATCCTGGTGGTGCAGGCATTTCTTATGGTATTGGAATAAGGGTATCCAAATTCAATTTTAGTTATGGTCGAGCCATTTATTCTTTAGCTGGTCCTTCTCATCATTTTACATTGGTAACCAGTTTGTCGGAGTTCTGGACAAAAAACAAGCATCAGTAAATCATGTATGCCTCTGTATTCAATCCCTCAAACAAAAGGATTACCATTGCTGTAGATGGATATTCATCCTGTGGCAAGAGTACCTTGGCAAAAGCATTGGCAAAGAAGCTTAACTATATCTTTGTTGATTCAGGTGCCATGTATCGAGCAGTGACTCTTTACTTTATTGAAAATAATATACCCATTTCCACCCTTCAAAGCGAATCGGATAACGGTAAATTGAAAGGCTATTTGGATAATATCAAAATAAGTTTTGAAAAGAATCAAACCAACAACTCTTATGAGGTTTGTTTGAATGGCAGGAACGTCGAAAAAGAAATTCGTTTAATGAATGTTTCTGAAAACGTAAGTTTGGTAAGTACCATCAAGTCAATCCGACAAAAATTGGTGCAGTTGCAACAGGATCTGGGCAAGAATAAAGGGGTGGTGATGGATGGAAGAGACATTGGAACAGTGGTATTCCCGAATGCTGAACTCAAGCTTTTCATGACAGCCGACATCAATGAAAGAGCTAACAGAAGATTCAATGAATTGACTCATAAAGGCATCAAAACCACTCTCGAAGAGGTTAAGGAAAACATCAACCAGAGAGATTATGATGACACACATCGAATCGAAAGCCCATTGGTTCAGGCTACTGATGCAATATTGATAGACAATACCTTCTACAACGAAGAACAGTCGCTGCAAGTGGCCATGGACAAATTCCTGGAAGTGATCAAGAAATAATCATTTTCATTTACCTGTGTTACAAATTTTATTTGAGTTAAGGTCCACTGATGTTTCATTAAATAGATATTTTTGCACCCTCAATAAATCAAATGGCAGAGTCAGGCGCACGCAAATGGATTATAACGGTTACGGTCATTCTAGCTTCCTTATTGGAGGTTGTTGATACCACCGTCCTCAATGTTTCGCTTCCACAAATCATGGGTAACCTTGGCGCCACATTAGAAGAGGTTGGATGGCTGATTACCGCCTATGCTGTGGCCAATGTCATCATTCTGCCTATGGCTGGTTGGTTGGCAGCCAAGTTCGGGAGGCGAAACTATTTTGCTTTCTCCATCTTTCTTTTCACCATCGCCTCTTTTGCCTGCGGCAATTCCACCAATATCTGGGAGCTGGTATTTTTTCGCTTCATGCAGGGAATAGGAGGGGGAGCATTGCTATCATTATCTCAAGCTATCCTTTTCGAAACCTTTAAACCCGAAGAAAGAGGCATGGCCACAGCCATATTTGGTTTGGGGGTGGTCATTGGGCCTACATTAGGACCTACCATAGGTGGCTACATAACCGACAATTTCTCTTGGCCTTGGATATTTTACATCAATATTCCACTTGGCATACTGGCCATAATCATGACCTTGACCTTTATCAAGGACAGCGTCCATAATCGGAATGTAGATACCGTCGATTATTTGGGAATCTTGCTCCTCATCATTGGCATCGGCTCCCTTCAGGTAGTGTTGGAGCGGGGAGAATCCGAAGATTGGTTCGATACTACCTATATCATCGTTTTAGCCGTCCTGTCTGCCATTGGGCTCATATCCTTTGTGTGGAGAGAACTCACCACCGAACACCCCATTGTCGATATTCGCATACTAAAGGACCGTTCTCTTTCAGTCGGTATGATATTCACCTTCATTCTTGGTTTCGGAATGTATGCTTCGGTGTTTGTGTTCCCCATCTTTTGTCAAAACTTGCTTGGGATGACCGCCCAACAAACTGGCGAACTCATGATTCCGTCCGGCTTGATAACCATCTTCGTCATGCCGCTGGTAGGCACCTTGTTGAAGAAAGGATTTCCGCCCCAAATCATGGCAGCCTTCGGGTTCATCATGTTTTTCACCTTCACCTCCATGCTCTCCAAGGCCAATCTATCTTCCGGTGCCGACGATTTCTACATCCCGCTCCTGTTCAGGGGAATCGGATTGGGATTCCTTTTTGTGCCCCTTACCTCCATGGCCTTGTCGAACGTGAAGATGCACGACATGGCGCAAGGCACCGGACTGAACAACATGATGCGACAGTTGGGCGGCTCATTCGGCATTGCATTGATGACCACCTTCATACAAAACAGGATGGTCTTTCACCGCATCAACCTGTTGGACAACATCACCCAATACAACACCCCCTTCAACGAACGGTTCAGCATGTACACCAACAACTTCCTCTCCAAAGGATTCCCACTGGAAGAAGCCCATCGCCTCGCAAACAGAGCCATGGAAGGCATCGTGTACAAGCAATCCACCCTCCTCACCTACACCGAATGTTTCTATATCGTAGGCGTGTTTTTCCTTTGCTGCGTGCCGCTGTTGGTGCTCCAGATAAGGAAAAAGAAAACCGCCATCATCCTCGATGCTCATTGATTTGGAGTAAAATCTCTTTCGCTTTTCCTCCAATTTATAATTCATAATCTATCATTCATAATTCCAATTTGGAGCCTATGTTCGCTTCTCGTATCATGTCCAGTCCCGCTATCCGCTGTAGCCGCTGCATCCCCACTACCGACACAAAGCAGCGGGCTGCCGCTACTATCGGGGCTATGTTTTGACGGCAGGTTGCTTCGAAACATCTTCACCCCATAAAAGTCTCAACACAGCTACCCCATCCCCAACTCAAACAAATAAACATACCTATATATAAGGTATCGTTAATCGGAATATAGCCAAGAATTCATGAAAAAGGGGCTCCGTTGCAACAGAGGGGGCTGACATAACGTTTTTGGAGCCCTCCGCAGCTACGGAGGCTGAAAAGGAACGTTTTTGGAGCCCTCCGCAGCAACGGAGGACATCTACAGAACATGTTTGGAGCCCTCCGTTGCAACAGAGGACTTCAAAAATGCGTGTTTAGGATACTCCGC
>CAIWCG010000087.1 GCA_903911135.1 uncultured Bacteroidota bacterium | reverse complement strand
TCGTTTGCAAAGCTTTGAAAGTCGTTTGCAAAGCTTTGCAAGTCATTTGCAAAACAGGGAAAATCATCAAAAAAGCAATCTTTTAATAATTTATCTTTTACCTGCTTATCGGCATTTTAATGCTTTTTTGATGATTCCTTAATAATTGCTTCGCTCTTGGCGAGCCATCATCAAGGCATCAGAATAATTGATATCCTTGACTAATTCAACGCTTTTTTGGTTTTTCTGTTGATGAGGAACACCCCGAACAGTATCGTCATCATGCCCACAAGGTGCATGAAACCGAGCTGTTCGCCATCGAGCAAACCCCACAAAACAGCCACCGCAGGGATGAAATAGGTTACCGAAGAGGCGAACAGGGTGCCTGATATTTTCAATAGCTGATTGAAAAGAATCAAGGAAATGGCCGTGCCGAACAGCCCCAGCAACACTACATATCCGAAGCTGATGAGGGCCTCGTTTCCGGAAGCTATGCGGGTGGTGAAATCGGTTGAAAAAAGATAGATGGCCGTAGGCGGACCTATGGCAAAGAGGGCAAACCCCGCTTGATGCAAGGAGGGTATGTCGCCCAAATGATTCTTGATGATGTTGGCGCTGAAAGAGTAAAAGATGCAGGCCACGAGTATGTAAAACCCGAAATAGTAATTGCTGTCGAAACCGCCTTTTGCGTTATAGAGAATCATCATCACCGCACCGGCAAATCCAAGGAAAATGCCGACTACCTTGTGTGGTGTGGTGCGCAATTTAAAGAACAGGGCACCCACGATAAGCGTGAAAACGGGTGTCAGCGAATTGAGCACTCCTGCAATGGAACTGGACAAGCCCGTTTCGGCCTTGGTGAATAGAAAGGCAGGAATGCCGTTTCCGCACATGCCCGCAGCAATGATGTATTTCCACTTTTCTTTGGGCACTTTTGCCGCATGCCTGATGGCAAATGGAAACAGGCAGAGGAACGAAACGACCATCCTGATGGCCGCCACTTGGGAAGGGGAGTAGGATATCAAGCCTTTTTTCATGAGGATAAAGGAACTGCCCCATATCAAGGCGAGAACCGTTAGCAAGAACCATTTGAGGGCTTTGGGATTGGCAATCATGAAGGATTATTTACGTCTTTTGACGAACTTTATTGGCTTCTTCTTGATTTTCTTTTCATGAAAGGCTCCTTTGAAATCAGGGTCCTCGCGCCTCTTCTGGTTGTCTATGTCCTTTGCTATGAGTTGCTTCTCTTCAAATGGAGTCTCTTCGAATTTTATCTCCATCGGAACATCCACAATCGGGATTTTCTTCTTGATGAGCTTCTCTATTTTGGTGATGTGATATACCTCGGCTTCATTGCAGAAAGTGATCGAATCCCCTTTCTGAAAAGCTCTTCCGGTGCGGCCTATTCGGTGAATGTATTCTTCATAGTTGGTAGGCACATCGAAATTGATGACATGACTGACTTCCATGATGTCTATTCCCCTTGCCGAAACATCGGTGGTAACAAGCACTTTCACCTTTCCTTCCTTGAAATCCTTGATGGAATTCATCCGGGCATTCTGGTCTTTGTTGCTGTGCAATACTCGGGCATAATCTTGGCCATGCTTGCGGGTTACATACTTGAAAATATTGTTTGCAACCGTTTTTGTTCGGCAGAAAACGATGACTTTATTAAAAGTCTCTGTGTCATTCAAACAGTACTCCAACAAATCCGTCTTGGCCTTCAGATTCGGAGTATGGTAGACGCATTGCGAAATGCCCTTTGCGGTAGTTTGTTCGGGCTCTATGCGAATGACAACGGGGAAATCAAGAAAGTTTTCGCATAGCTTAAGCACCTTTTCTGATAAGGTGGCAGAGAACAAAAGATTTTGTCGCTTTAAAGGAAGTATTTCCAATATTCTCCCGAATTGTTTCATGAAACCGATATCCAAAAGCCTGTCTGCCTCATCCAGCACCAAGGTATTGATCTTTTTCAATACCAAATGATTGGCTAAGTATAAGTCTATTAATCTTCCAGGAGTTGCAATTACTATATCCACTCCTTTTTCAACGGCATCTATCTGGCTTTTCATCCCTACCCCGCCATAAACTGAGACCGTTCTCAAGTCCGTATATTTCGAAAGCTCCTGTGTTTGCTGCAAAACCTGAACTGCAAGTTCCCTTGTAGGCACTATGATCAATGCACGGGGAATCATCTCTTGCGCATATTTGATTTTCATTAGGATGGGAAGCAGGTAGGCAGCTGTTTTGCCTGTTCCTGTTTGCGCAATGCATTGAATATCCTGCCCACCCAATACCTTCGGAATAGCCTCCTTCTGTACCATCGTTGGTTGAGTGAAACCTAGGTCGCTGACGGCATTCAAAAGCTGGCGATTTAACTTAAAATCTTCGAAACTCACTTCTTCAATCATTGGCTGCAAAGCTAAGAATATTGCGGGTAGTCTTCATTGGCTCAATATACGGTTCGCATCAAGGAATCATTGTACTGTCGAAATCCATCCAACTCTTTTAATTTTATTGAGAACAGTATAAATTAAAGATTTTTACTTTTATATATTCGCCTCCTAAAGAAAAGAAATGTTGGCAACAGAATTAAAAAGGATCTACTTATTGATATTATTGATTTCACTCTTGTTTTGTGGCCATGTGAATGCCCAAGACGCGAGAATCAATGAGTCTAATGAGCATTACTTGGAACCAGAGATAATGATGGGAAAAATAGTCCCGATAAGAAGTCATTTTCCGAGTTCACCATTCATTTCCTCATTCAGCTTATCTTTTGCCAAAATCAATTATTCTACTGACAACAACTGGTCGAAGTACTATAACTATCCATCTGTCGGTTTATCCTTTGCTGCCACCAATTTAGGGAATAATCAAGTATTTGGCAATGAGTTTACCGCCATGACCTTTATTCAATTCAAATGGTCGAGATATAAAACCAATTGTTCTTATTTCAAATGCAGCATTGGCGCATCCTATTTTACAAGACAATATGGGCCAAACGATCCCACCAATTTCATGATTGGCTCTCCTTTCACATGGGCATTTCAATTGAATGGATACCGATATCTTTACCATTCAAAAAACATTCATTTGAAAGTAGGATTGGGGTATTTGCATAATTCAAACGGACACATACAATTGCCGAATCTGGGATTGAATTCTGCTACGGCAAGTATATCAGCACAACTGTTTACCGATAATACCAAACCTCATTTGCATTATCCTGAAGACGCCAATACCATAGACCATACTCTTCATTATTTCATTCAAAGCAAGAATGGAATAGGATTGCAGGAACTTGGAGGAAAAACAGGACCAGCCGGAACTCCGAAGAAAGGCGTTTATACATTTTCAATGGCTGGTGGAGTAGTTTTTAACCAACATATAAAAGTCAGGATGGGGCTTGCCTATCGCTATTATAAGCAATATCATGACTACATCATCAAAACAAATGATTCCACCTACATTGCCCATCCAGATTGGAATGCCTCCAATGTTTTTGTCCATGTTGGCTGCGAATTTCTCATCACTCATTTCAGCATTGACATTGAGGAAGGCATCAATCTTTACAAACCTTTTTACAAGACGTTCTATAAAAGATTTGAGTCGGGGCCTTCCATTGACTATACGCTGAAAAGCCTCATTACTGGACATCTTGCCTTGAATTATTACCTCTTCAACATGGCAAAGAATCCTAAGAACAACATCTTCATAGGTGCCAACATCAATGCGAATATGGGCCAGGCTGATTTTTCGGAAATCTCCTTTGGTTTTGTTCACAATATAAAATGATGAAGACCGATTTCCCTCCCACTTTTTTGCTTTTGCAAATTTAATTTTACTTAATTTGCCACGCAATGAACAAGCTCCAGCAAAAAATCTCACTTTACGGACTCACCATGATAGTGGCCGGTTCCTGCATCGGTTCGGGGATATTCCGCTCTCCATCAGAAACGGCAGCTTACTTGCCCTACAACGGTTGGATGCTCCTGGCTTGGATCATTGGCGGCTTGATAACTCTCACGGGCGCACTTTCAATTGCCGAATTGGGTGGCATGTTTCCTCATGCTGGCGGAGTTTATGTCTATCTCCGCAAGGTTTATGGCGATGCAGCCGCTTTTCTTTACGGTTGGATCAGCCTCACCGTTATCGTTTCCGGCGCATTGGCAGCCATTGCCTTGGTGTTTGCAGGATATGTGAGTTCCATCTTTCATCTCAACGAAAACGAAAAAATCATCCTCTCCATCATCACGCTCATCCTGCTTTCGGCCATCAACATTCTCGGCGTAAAGATTGGAAATCTCTTTGCCAGTGTCATCACCACTACCAAGTTATTGGGAATCTTTGCCGTCATCATCATCGGTATCGCTTTTGGGTCGCAACCATTGAATTTCCATTTCAACTTCAGCGAGTTTCATAATTCATTGCACCCCGACTTGGGATTCTTCAGCGCTTTCGGACTGGCAAGCATCGGTGTATTCTTTTCGTATGGTGGTTTTCATCATGCCTCCTACTTGGCAGGTGAGGTAAAGAATCCTCAAAAAACATTGCCCACCGCCATGATATTGGGAACCCTGATAGTGATGCTGGTTTATGTGATGAGCAATGTTTCCTACCTCAAACTGTTGCCCATCGAAACCATTGCAGGCAGCGACAAAGTGGCGAGCACCGCAGTGTCGCAAGTGTTCTCTTTCGGCAGCAACTTCATCGCGATGCTCATCATCGTTTCCACATTTGGTACCATCAGCATTTATAGCATGACGGCCCCAAGAATATATTTCGCCTTGGCGAACGACGGCCTGTTCTTCAAACGCATTGCCACCATCCATCCACGCTTCCACACCCCTGCCAATGCCATCATGGTGCAATGCGCCATTGCCTGCATCATCCTCGTGTTTTGGAAAACCTTCGAAGAGGTCATCAACTACATCGTCTTTGTCGATTATCTCTTCATGGCGATGGCCGTTTTCGGCGTCTTGATATTGCGTAAAAGACTGCCGAACCAATCCAGACCATATCGCACCCTCGGCTACCCCATAGTGCCCCTGATATTTGTCGGGTTTACCATCTTCATGCTTGGCGTAAATGTGGTGCAAAAGCCCGAAATAGCCATCAGCATCTTCGCCTGTCTGCTCATCGGGTACCTATTATATAAAGCATTCGGCTTTAAGGGAATCAAAAACAAGAACCCCGAAGAACTCGACAATCTTTAAACGATCAGTAATCGCAAACCTTCCTGGCGATGAAATCCATTTCCCAAATACAGCACGGGGAATTTTTATTGCCTACGATGATTCTTTTGGGGGCGCCCCCTTTCAGCAGCCAAGGGAGAAAAGGCTGCTTAAATGGGTCGGGGTGTTCCGTGGGTCGCTGACGCTCCGTTTTTGCCGCCATCAACAAACGCAAGATAAAGGCGGCAAAGAACCGCCTTCGGCGCCACTCCACTCCCTCGCCCAAGTTCTTCGCGCTACAGACACGGCAAATTGTCCAAATAAGAGGATGTTTTCTCGAAAAAGGGCTCCCCTCGTTGAACGAGGGGATGTTCTCACGCAACGAGGGGATGTTCTCACCGAACGAGGGGATGTTCTCACCGAACGAGGGGATGTTCTCACCGAACGAGG
>CAIWCG010000086.1 GCA_903911135.1 uncultured Bacteroidota bacterium | reverse complement strand
GCAGCGGCTACAGCGGATAGCGGGACGTAGATGGGACGAGAAGCGAACATAGGCTCCTAATTCGCCAGCTAAAGTAGATGATTTAAAGATTTTAATCCATCGGCACTATCCAATCGGCATCGATGTCCCAATTGGCGCGGATGGTGAAGATTTCCTTGCAATAAGTGATTCTTTCGGGCTGAAGGTGGAGGTAATAATCGCCCGTATCCCACTTGTCGTTGGCGTTGGCATCGTATATCAGCTTCACCTTATACTTGCCCGGATTGAGGAAATTATATTTTATCAAGGCATCCGAATTGACCATATTCTGCTGCACCACCTCCTCCTTTTCATTCAGCAGTTGGATGATGAAGTTCGTGTTGGCCTTGGGCGCCTTGAATTTCAACTTGAAATTTCCGAAATTTCTGGAAGACTTGATTTTAAAGGAAAAATTTACCGTCGTGTCGTTCGTCAAACCGTGAATGTCGTGGAATGTGCCCCTTGGAAACGAGAGGTTGTAAGTGGAATCTTCCTTCCAGGGATAGGAAATGGTGAGCTTCTTATTTGTCGAGTCCAGACTGCTTATGGTGAAGCCCTTTATCACAATAGAATCTTCCTTCAGGATGAATTTGTTTGTGTCCACGCCCGTCAAAGGATGGGAGGCCAGCAACTGAAACACATCCTGCGGGGCAAGCAACTGGTTCGGAACGGGATTGGAGGAAAGTCCCAAGGTGAATTTCATCACCTTCTCCCCTTTCTTCTTCGGTTCCTTGGGTTTGATGTGTATGTTCAAGGTGTCGAGCGCTTTGGTGCCGTCAAACAGCATCATCTTCATGGTATCCAACGAACATTTTGTGAACCAATAAACTACCGTATCCCGGTTCATGGAATATTCGAAATAGGCATTGGCTGCGTCCTCCTTAGGATAATTCAAGAAGTCAACCTTGAAATCCTTCAAGGGCTTGTTGAAAGCAAAGAACAGCTTCCCGAACTCCTCGCAGGTAGCCTTCAAGAGATATTGTTTGGCCTTTAGCTGCTCAAAAATAAACAGGTTGGCAGTGTCATTCTTGGTAATTAAAATTGGATCGTTTCGAAAACCCACCACTTCATTCGACTGGTCGAAAAGATAGTTATTATTGAAGTCCTTTAAGGCAATCAATTTATAAGTTCCTTCCTTGATATTGCTTATCTTGTAATATCCGGCGCTATCGGTCTTGGTGAAATAATCCGGCTTGCGTTTGGCCGGAATCGAATCATACAAGTCTCGATACAGCATGACCAGTATCCCCTTTTCAGCCTTCAAATCTTTGGCAAACAGACACCTGCCAGACAAGGAAAGCGAATCGACATAAGCACCGGTAGAAAACACGTATTGAAATCCATCCCTTACATTTCCCTCGTGATTATCGGAGATGGAATTGCCGAAATTGATATTGTAAGTCGCACTGTCCTTAAACTTCTCCCGAAACTTCAAAGTGATCCTTTTCTTGTTGAATTTAATATCGGGCTGTTTCTCCATCGGTGGTGATATCACCACTTGATTCATTTCATCTTTCAGTTGGATGTATTCATTAAAATCAATCCTAATCTCATCCGAATTGAAATGTGTAGAAAAGGTATCGGGATAGGCTCTTACAAACTTGGGAGGAGTTGCATCCTTTGGGCCACCGTTCGGTGCAACCATGTTTGCACAGGAATAAAAATATAGAATGATTAGTGCAGCAAATATGTTTCGGAATATCTTCATCAATGATAATTATAAAAATGTTTCAATAAGCCTGCAGACCGTTTGCAGATACTGCTCGTCGATGGCATCAAAAGTAGTCAATTCTTCGCTATCTATATCCATCACCATCACCACCTCCTGCTGTTTGAAAATAGGCAACACAATTTCGGATTTAGAGAGCGAACTGCAGGCGATGTGCCCTGGGAATTTATCCACATCCTTCACCAAAATTATTTTCCTTTCTTTCCACGCAGCTCCACAAACACCTTTTCCGAAAGCAATCCTGGTGCAGGCCACTGGTCCTTGAAAGGGACCCAAGACCAGTTCATTGTCTTTGACGAAATACACTCCCACCCAAAAGAAATTCATTCCGAACTTGATGGCAGCCACAATATTCGCCAGATTGGCGATGACATCCGATTCGCCAGCCACCAAGGCCTTTATTTGAGGTACAAGCAAACGATATCGCTCATCCTTGTCGATAATTTCAGTGGGTATTTGGATGTTTTCAGCCATTCGTTCTATTATTTATTTTCAAGACCATCAAGCACAGGCGATGGTAGCAATGCTAATTTTAATATCGGGGATTTTATACAATTCTCTTGCTGCGGCTTCGAGGGTAGCGCCGGTGGTAATCACATCATCTACCAGCAGAATATGCTTTCCGGCAAGGTCGTTAATCGGGTTAATGGCAAATATCTCCGAAACATTTTTCCATCTTGCAAATCGCGTCTTCCTAGTTTGAGTTTCAGAGGATGTAATCCGCATCAAGGTGTTCAAATCAACCCGTTTGTTCATGCTATGCGATAGCCCTTCTGCGAACCGTTCGCTTTGATTATACCCCCGTTTCTTGAATTTATCTTCATGCAAAGGAACGGGAATTATCAAATCCATGGTATCGGCAAAGGTCGATTTCATCAAGTCGCGGCCATATATCTCACCCAAATTCAAGCCGATAGCCTTACGACCGCGATATTTAAGATCGAACATCAACTTTTGGGTGATGCCACCTTTGATGAAATACAAAAAAGAGGTTGCCGAAACGAGTTTAATCCTGCCCATGAAACGCTCCAAGACCGGGTTTTTCGTCCACCTATGGAAATTCGTTTTGAGCAGATGAACCGAACAATGGGCACATATAAATCCATCCGTTTCCAACCTGGCGTTTCCGCAAGAAGGACAGCAAATAGGATAAATCATTCTAAAAATAGACCGGAGCATTTTGCAATTATTGCTGGCAAAGATAAGTCAAGAACCAGTAAATAGCCATGTATTCCCATTTATAATTTATAATTCCTAATCTATAATTCTCTTTTTGGGGGCGCCCCCTTTCAGCAGCCAAGGGAGAAAAGGCTGCTGAAAGGGGTCGGGGTATTCCGTGGGTCGCTGCGCTCCGTTTTTGCCGCCACCTATAAACGCAAGACAAAGGCGGCAAAGAACCGCCTTCGGCGCCACTCCACTCCCTCGCCCAAGTTCTTCGCGCTACAGACACGGCTAATTGTCCAAATCAGAGGCTATTCTCACCGAAAAAGGGGCTCCCCTCGTTCAACGAGGGGAGCCCCTCATTGAACGAGGGGATGTTCTCACGCAACGAGGGGATGTTCTCACCGAACGAGGGGATGTTCTCACCGAACGAGGGGATGTTCTCACCGAACGAGG
>CAIWCG010000085.1 GCA_903911135.1 uncultured Bacteroidota bacterium | reverse complement strand
CTGCTTGGTGTCGGAAAAGAAAATGCAGCGGCTACAGCGGATAGCGGGACGTACATGGGACGAGAAGAGAACATAGGCTCCTTATAGAAATTATGAATGCTGAATTAGAGATTATAAATGGGGAGGAGAGTGGAATTATGGTGATTGCTTTTAAACACAATCCTCATCCGAAAAACCTATGGATGGCGATGACAAAACGATTCAGGTAAGCGTTTAATCAGGATAAAGTTTAAATTTCCCTTTTCATCAAGGAATCGGCGAGCGAAATCAGAATCTCCTTTCGGTCATCTGCCTGATTGATGGCACGCATGGACTCCATCGCCTTTTCATGAAAGGATTGCATTTCCTTTTCAGCAAGTTCCTTGATGTTTAAGGAATTGAAAATGGTTGTAATTGAAGCTACCTTTTCCTCTGCCACAAAATCTTTTTTCTCCATCCAAAGGTTCAACGATTGTCGGGTTTGGTCATCAGCCAACTCGAAAGCCTTCAACAATAAATAGGTTTTCTTGTTGGCAATGATATCGCCACCAACCTGTTTCCCGAACTTGCTTTTGTCTCCATAAACATCCAAAATGTCATCTTGCAACTGGAAAGCGATTCCCAAGTTCAGGCCAAATTCGGCAAGGTGGTCGATGTCATCATTGTTTGCCCGGGCTATCATTCCACCGATCTTCAAACTGGCAGCCAATAACACCGCAGTCTTCAAGGAAATCATATTGATGTAATCATCTATCGATACAATCTTTTTTTCGAACACCATGTCCATCTGCTGTCCCTCACATACCCGAGTGGCAGCCGAAGAAAACACAGAAAGTATCGGTCTTAACAAATCATCGTCCACCTGCATCATCATGTTATAAGCCTCTACCAGCATGGCATCTCCAGATAGGATGGCGGTATTGGCATCCCACTTTACATGCACCGTTGGCTTTGATCTTCTTATCGGCGAATTATCCATGATGTCATCATGCATCAAGGAGAAATTATGAAATATCTCAATGCCCAGAGCAGGCAAAATGGCTTTCGAAATCTGTCCGCCAAAGAGATCGCAACCAGCCATAAGCAATACAGGTCTCATCCTTTTACCGCCAAGAGACAGGATGTAATTTATGGGTTCGTAAAGTTCTTTTGGGTCGCCCGAAATATTTAAAGTCGCTAAACTTTGTTCGAAACTCTGTTGCAGTTTTTCGATGGAGAACATCTGCTAAATGGTAAAGTGGTGGTTCTCGATGGTTTCCATGATGCCCTTCTTCAGAGGAGTCAATTTTCTTCCCAACAGGTCCTTCATCTTGGTGATGTCGGGCCTACGGCGAGTCATATCTCCTTCCTTCAATGCAGGCAAATGCACAATCTTCGATTTCGACTTCGTAAGCTTGATGATGGTTTCGGCCAATTCAAGAATGGTAATCTCATCCTCGCTGCCTATGTTCGCCACATCATTTACTACCTTGTTATTATAAAAAGCCTTCGTCATCGCTTCTATATTATCATTGATGAAGCAGAAAGTCCGCGTCTGATTTCCTTCTCCATAGACGGTAATGTCCTTGTTCTTTACGGCTGCAGCAATGAATTTTGACATCACAAAATCAACGCTCTGCTTCGGACCATATGTATTGAACAGACGGAAAATGGTATAGTTCAATCCATATTCCTTATGATAGGATTTAAAAAATGCCTCGCCCACATTCTTTACGATGGCATAAGGCAGCCGAGAATTCAATGGTGTGGTATGTTCGTTTTGGGGATATTCAACCGGCTCGCCATACACCTCCGAAGAACTTGAATAGAACACCCTTTTCACACCTGTGTTTTTTGATAAGGACAACACATTCCTGATTCCATCGATGTCATTCAAAACTCCTACCGGGTTGGCCAAGGTTCGTTTCACACCCACCATGGCAGCGTAATGGAACACATAATCGAAGTTGTTGGAATAAAATATTCCCTCCATCTCCGTCAGGTTGTTCACATCCGCCTTGATGCAGGTTATGTTCTTGTATTTCGATTTCGGTATCTTGCTTTGGGCTCCGGTAGAGAAATCATCAATGATGACCACCTTGTTCTTTGCCCTTTCTGCCAGGTGTTCCACCAAGGCACTCCCTATAAAACCCGCTCCTCCCGTTACCAGTATTTTATTTTCCATTTAGTTGTCTTTCGTTAAGTCAAGTAAATAATTTCCGTACCCGCTTTTCAGCAATGGTTGCGCTATCTTCACCAATTGTTCCTTATCTATATACCCCATCCTGAAGGCAACTTCCTCTATGCAGCCTATCTTCAAACCCTGCCGTTCCTCTATCACCTGAACATATTGCCCTGCCTGCATCAAGGAGGCAAATGTGCCCGTATCCAACCAAGCGGTACCTCTATCCAAGATGCCTACCTTCAGTTTTCCTCTATTCAAATATTCCTTGTTCACATCCGTAATTTCGTACTCACCCCTGGCACTTGGCTGCAGGTGTTTTGCAATTTCCACCACCGTGTTGTCGTAGAAATATAATCCCGGTACGGCATAATTCGACTTCGGTTCAATAGGTTTTTCTTCCAATGAAATCGCGTTCTTGTCCTTGTCGAACTCCACCACGCCATAGCGTTCTGGGTCCGATACATGATACGCAAATATCACCCCACCTTCAGGATTGTTGTTGCTCCTCAATAAAGGCTGCAAACCGCTTCCATAAAAGATGTTATCCCCCAAAATCAAAGCCACCTTATCCTGCCCGATGAACCTCTCACCGATGACAAATGCTTGAGCCAACCCATTCGGAACGGCCTGCTCCTCATAATGAAATTCGCAGCCTATCTCGTGTCCATCGCCCAATAATTTCCTGAATTTCGGCAAGTCATCGGGCGTAGAGATGATCAAGATCTCATTTATCCCCGCCATCATCAATATCGAAAGCGGATAATAAATCATCGGCTTGTCATACACCGGCATCAACTGCTTGCTCACTGCCAAAGTCAAGGGGTGCAAACGCGTCCCCGAACCACCAGCTAAAATTATTCCTTTCATGATTTTACTATTTTAGAGCGCCAAAATTATAAAAAACTATGTACTTTTTCCCCCTCCTTCCCACCCAAATTCCCCTTTTATACCTCAAAATGTAGATATTGTTATAAAAAATCTTTCTTGAACACCTCCACCGGCCTCTCCCGAAACCCCATATTCCACGCCATTCCCTTTCGAGGGAACGCCATCATACGAACATTTTACCCCATTCCCTTTCGAGGGAACGCCATCATACGAACATTTTACCCCATTCCCTTTCGAGGGAACGCCATGATACGAATGTTTTACCCCATTCCCTTTCGAGGGAACGCCATCATACAAACATTTTACCCCATCCCATTATCTCGGGGTACCATCATACGAACATTTTACCCCATCCCATTCTGTCGGGGTACCATCATACAAACATTTTACCCCATCCCATTATCTTGGGGTGCCATCATACGAACATTTTACCCCATCCCATTATCTTGGGGTGCCACCATACAAACATTTTACCCCATCCCATTATCTTGGGGTGCCATCATACAAAAATTTTACCCCATCCTATCAGCTCGGCATGCCATAAAATGAACATTTTACCCCTCAAGCAAGCTAAAACTAGCCCCAAAACGCATTTTTCAATTTATAATTCATAATCCATCATTCATAATTTCTATTTGGAGCCTATATCCTCCACTCGTCCCACCGTCTCCACCTGCCAGCCATCGATTATCTGCCGCCAACCACCTATCCCTTCGTAATGGCAGGATAAGCTGGGCATGTCAGGGCTAGGTCCCACGTTATCTGCCTCCTATCGGCTTTCATCCCCCTTCGTTCATCCATCATTATTCTCCCATCAGCCCAATATAACCATCAATTATGTATTTTAGCAACCTCAAAACAAGTTCACACACCTAATGGAAATAGTATTTTTAATGGTAGGAATAGCCCTCGGAGCCATCGCCACCTTTCTCGTAGCCAAAAGCAAATTCGAGAGCAGCAAAGGCATTCCTCCTGCCCAGGTAGATGAACTCACGAAACAGATAAATGCCCTCGCCTCCGACAAACGCGTAGCCGAAGAACGCCTAAAATCAACCATAGAAGACCTCCGAAAAATAGAAAACCGGCTCGCCACAGAACAAAACAACTCGGTAGAGCTCAACAAACTCGTCTCCACCAAAGAGGAAGCCAACAAGAACCTGATGGAGAAACTCGCCACACAAAAACAGGAGATAGAAAACATTCAGGCCAAGTTCACCATCGAATTCAAGAATCTGGCCAACGAAATACTCGAAGACAAAAGCAAAAAATTCACCGAACAGAACAAAACCAACATCGACGAAATCCTCAAACCGCTGAACGAAAAAATAAAGGACTTCGAAAAACGGGTCGTCGATACCTACGACAAAGAATCGAAAGAACGGTTTTCATTGCAAAACGAGATAAAGAACCTCGTCGTCCTGAATCAAACCATCTCCAAAGAAGCCAACAACCTCACCAAAGCCCTCAAGGGACAAGCCAAAACGCAAGGCGATTGGGGCGAAATGATTCTCGAAAACATTTTGGAGAAATCCGGTTTGGCAAAAGGCCGCGAATACTTCGTGCAGCAGTCCTTCACCGACGAACAAGGCAAGCGCCTGCAGCCCGATGTGGTGGTCAATTATCCGGGAAACAAGAGCATTGTCATCGATTCCAAAGTGTCGCTCAATGCCTATGACCGATATGCAAATTCTGACGACAAAGCCCAGCAGGAAGTGGAACTGAAGATGCATATCGATGCCATCAAGATGCACATAAATACCCTAAGCGGAAAGAATTATCAAGACCTTTATCAGCTCACCAGTCTCGATTTTGTTTTGATGTTCATCCCCATCGAACCGGCCTTCCTCATAGCCATCCAGGCCGAACCTGACCTGTGGAGTTATGCCTACGACAGAAGGATTCTGCTCATCAGCCCCACCAATCTCATCTCCACATTAAAAATCGTGTCCACCCTCTGGCGCCAGGAATATCAAAACAGAAATGCCATGGAGATAGCCAAGCAAAGTGGCGATTTATATGATAAATTCGTTGGCCTCACAGACGACCTAATCAATGTAGGCAAACGTTTGAAGTCCACCCAAGAAAGCTACGAGGAGTCGATGAAAAAACTTTCGTCAGGTAAGGGAAACCTCATCAAGCGAGTGGAAGATATCAAGACCCTCGGCGCCAAGGCAAGCAAGTCTTTGCCTCCCATTTTGATAGAGCGTGCCGAGGATGGCGATGCAAAAGAAGAAGGACAATTATTCTAAATAAAGAAAACCATGATAGCATTTAAAGATATACTAACAACGAAATGGGACTACCTTTATCCTTCTGGCAATACCCATGAAATGGATTCGAAAGGTGTTTCAATCGATACACGAACCATTCAGCAAGGAAACATATACATCGCAATAAAAGGAGAGCAGTTCGATGGACACAACTTTGTTCTGGAAGCATTTAAAAAAGGTGCCTATCTCTGCATAGTAAACACTGAATGGGCAGAAAAGAACCGAAAGAAATTCAAAGGTCATAGCGTTATAGCCGTTAAGGATACGACTAAATATTTGGGCGACCTTTGCCTTAACTATCGAAGGAAGTTCAATATTCCGGTTATTGCTGTCGGCGGTAGTAATGGCAAGACCACTGCCAAGGAAATGATTGCTTCTGTTCTTTCCCAGAAGTATAAAGTTTTGAAGACAGAAGGAAATTTGAATAACCATATAGGAGTTCCGCTCACCATCTTCAATTTGAATGAAGAACATGAAGTGGCAGTAATAGAAATAGGCACCAACCATCATGGAGAATTGAAATATTTATGCAAGATTCTCGAACCGAATTTTGGCATCCTGACGAACATCGGCAGAGAACATCTGGAATTCTTCAAGAACATCGCTGGCGTTGCAAGAGCTGAAGGGGAACTGTTCGACTATCTCAAGAAATCAAGCCAGTTCGGATTCGTTAATATTGATGATTCCAACATTATTGCGAAGGCAGTAGATTTAAAGAAAAAACTGACCTACGGTTTTAAGGGGAGAGTTAGTGTGAAGGGAAAATTAATTGGCTTGGATAAGTTGGCATTGCCTACCTTTGAGGTAAGTTATAAAGGAGAAACTACGAAGATTAAATTAAAGGTTCCTGGTCAACACTCTGTTTCAAATGCCTTATCAGCAGCTTCAATTGGTTTTCAGTTTGGTTTAACTGGTAAAGAAATAAAGAAGGGATTGGAAACCTATCAAGCATATTCAAAAAGAATGGAAGTCGTGAATACAATTGAAGGTTATATAATCATCAATGATTGTTATAATGCAAACCCCGATTCTATGGTAGCTGCAATAAATACATTAGAGCAAATTAAAACCAAAGGGAGAAAGATTACAGTGCTTGGCGATATGGCAGAACTTGGGTCAACCAGTAAAAAAGGACATGAAGAAATAGGTAAGGCAATAACAAATTCTAAAATAGATTATTTCCTTTCTATAGGAAAGGATATGGAACATGCTTTTAATATTGCAAGCGAACAAATGCCGAATGCCATACATTTTCAATCGAATAAAGTGCTGATAGAATATTTGCAATTTTTAATGGAAAAGGAAGATGTGGTTCTTGTTAAGGGCTCCCGCTCAATGAAAATGGAAGAGATTGTTTCAGCATTATCTATAAACCAAAGAAAATTGAATTAGTTTAAATGTCAGAAGTTCACGATTTTATAGTTGTTGGTTCAGGATGTACAGGTGCAATGGCTGCACAAACTTTAATTGAATCTGGAGCAAAGGTCGCAATGCTTGATGTAGGAAACGAAGATACTGAATATAGTTCACAAATTCCAGATAAAGACTATAACTCAATTCGCATCGAGGAGAAAAATCAATACAAATATCTGATTGGAGAAAATTTTGAAGGGATACCTTGGGGAGATTTAACAACTGGTGCGCAATTAACTCCTTCAAGAAAATATATGGTTGAGCAAGTTGATAAATATCTGTCAATAGATTCGAAAACTTTTAATCCAATGGAGAGTTTAGCCTTAGGAGGATTGGGTGGAGGCTGGGGATTAGGTTGTTGCATCTACTCAAAGCAGGAAATGGAAAAAGTTGGATTAGAGGTTGATTCAATGCTTAAGGCGTATTTGAAAATCAGTGAACGAATAGGTATTTCAGGAAAAAAAGATGATGCAAGTCCTTATACAATAGGTCATTTGGATAATCTTCATCCGGCTATAAACATTGATGCAAATTTCCAACAGATTAATTCTAAGTATTTAAAAAGCAGGAGCTATTTTAATAAGAAGGGTTTCTATTTAGGACAGCCTGGACTCGCTTTAATTACAAAGGATATGAATGAAAGAAAGGCATTTCGGTATCTAGACATGGATTTCTATTCAGATAAGGATAAAAGTGCATATCGTCCTTGGATAACTATAAATGTACTTAAGAAAAACCCCAAGTTTCTTTATATTCCAAAATCCCTTGTTATTAAATTTCAAGAGGGAACAGATGAAGTAATAGTAATATGTAAAAATACCGAGACACAAGAAGAAATAACATACAAAACGAAAAAGCTGATTCTTGCTCCTGGTGTATTGGGAACGGCAAGAATTGTTCTTCGTTCATTTCCTAATGAAAAAAAAATACTACCAATATTATGTAATCCATATTGCTATATACCTTGTTTACAGCCAAGTATGATTGGGAAGGGTATTGAAAAAAACAAAACTGGGTTCGCGCAATTATCTTTATTTCAGGACGAGAGTAACAAGCATGTCAATGTTGCGATGGCTTCAATATATACTTATCGATCGTTGATGTTATTTCGGTTGATAAAAGAAATCCCAATGGATTTTTTAGATTCTAAATTATTGATGAAATATCTACTTTCAGGAATTGTAATCATGGGAATTCATCATCCAGAGCATTCATCGAAAAATAAATACTTGTCCTTAATTAAGAATGAAGATTCAATTACGAAGGATAAATTACACGTGTTTTATTCTTTATCTGAAATGGAAGAACGATATATCAGCAGAAGAAATACAAAATTTGTTGCAGCCATGAGAAAATTAGGTTGTTATGCATTAAAACGGATTTCGCCAGATATTGGTTCAAGTATACATTATGCGGGAACCTTACCATTCAAAGGGGAAGATATTCCATATACACTTCAATTTAATGGAAGGCTAAATGGAACCAAGAATGTATATGTTGCAGATGGCTCTGGATTTAGTTTTTTGCCGGCAAAAGGGCTGACGCTATCATTAATGGCGAATGCCCATAATGTTGCAAATGGAATTGTAAAATAAGTCATGAAATTATCTCCTACAATAATCATTACTGGTGCAAACGGCTTTATTGGATTAGCGTTGGTAAGCCGTTTTTCAACGATTGGTTATAAGGTAATTGCATTGGTTCATCATTTACCTATCCAAAAATTTGAAGGTGTAATCTATCAGGAGTTTGATTTGTCAAAACAAATTAATGAGGAGTTGTTTAATAATGCAGATATACTTATTCACTGCGCATATGTAAAGCATTCAGACAATGAAAAATCATTCGAGATTAATATAAATGGATCGAATAATCTGATAAAAATAAGTCGGCTGTGTGGAATTAAGAAAAATATATTTCTATCAAGCTTATCCGCGCGGAAGGATTCTTTATCGGAATATGGGAAACAAAAATATGCCATTGAACAATTATTCAAGGAGAAATTTGATTTGATATTACGTCCCGGATTGGTAATAGGAAATGGTGGTTTGGTTAGGGATATAGTTGATTTCATTAAAAAGAAAAAGGTTGTTCCTGTTATTAATGGAGGGAAGCAACCGATTCAAACTATTTATATCAATGATCTTATCAATGCAATTGATATAGCGATTAATGAAAATCTATCTGGTGAAATTATGGTAGCTGACCCTAATTATGTTTTTTATAAGGATTTTTATAGAGCGATTTTCAAGCATCTGAAAATCAGTCCGAGATTTATTTACTTGCCTTATCATGTTATATCATTGGTTATCTTATTAGCAAAAGCAATCGGTTTAAAGCTTCCTATCAATAAGGATAATTTGCTTGGACTAATGAGCAATTATCATATCGATACTTCCGAAGATTTGAAAAAAATAAATTTATCATTAAGAACATATAAGGAAAGCATTTCACTAACAAATTTTAATTAAGTTAAACATTTATATACTAGAAATATGAAAATATTATTATTGGGATCTGGCGGCAGAGAACATGCGATTGCATGGAAATTAATTCAAAGCCCGTACTGTGAAAAATTATTTATCGCTCCTGGAAATGCCGGGACTAAAATGCTTGGCGAAAATGTACAGATAAATTTGTCTGACTTTCAAACTATAAAAAATACTGTTATCGAAAATAAGATTGACATGGTTGTTGTTGGACCAGAAGATTACTTGGTAGCTGGTATCCATGATTATTTCTTGGGGGACAACTACCTTCAAAATATTCCGGTAATTGGTCCCAAAAAAGATGGTGCAATGTTGGAAGGCAGCAAGGAATTTGCAAAAAAATTCATGATAAACAATAAGATTCCTACCGCTTCCTATCAAAGTTTTACCATAGAAAACATGGAAGAGGGATTGCAATACATTAAGCAGCAAAAATTACCGATAGTATTAAAGGCGGATGGATTGGCTGGAGGCAAAGGTGTAGTAATTTCAACCACCTATGAAGACGCTGAAAGAGAACTTATTGAAATGCTGCAGGGTACCAAATTTGGAAAAGCCAGTAGCAAGGTTGTCATAGAAGAGTATTTGCATGGAATTGAAATTTCCATTTTTGTCTTAACTGATGGCATCAACTATAAAATTCTTCCAACCGCCAAGGATTACAAAAGAATCGATGATGGCGACAATGGATTGAATACAGGTGGTATGGGAGCCGTTTCTCCTGTTCCTTTCGCCGATGAGGTTTTTATAAATAAAGTGGAAGAAAGAATCATTATCCCAACGATTGAAGGCCTGAAAAAAGATGGCATCGATTACAAGGGATTCATCTTCATCGGGTTGATGAATGTAGATGGAAATCCTTATGTAATAGAATATAATGTCAGGATGGGCGACCCCGAAACGGAGGTGGTGGTACCTAGGATTAAAAGTGATTTGGTAGAATTGTTCACTGCTGTAGCAAACAGGAAATTGGATGAATTTGATTTGCAGATAGACGAGAAGGCAGCCGCTACCGTTATGCTGGTTTCTGGTGGATACCCCAGTACTTACAAAACAGGATTCCCCATTTCTGGCATCGAGAATATCAAAGAAAGTTTGGTTTTTCATGCAGGCACCACTTCCAGCAAAGAAACTGGTGAAGTAGTTACTTCAGGAGGGCGCGTATTGGCGGTTACTTCCTTCGGCGAGAACATCAAGGAAGCGGTTGCAAAATCCTATGAAAGCATCAAGAAGATTGAATTTTCGGGCATGCATTACCGAAAAGACATTGGCAAGGATTTGTTTAACGATTAAACTTTTCCCTTTTCTTCATCGCGCGTTTTTATAAGATAGACTATCCATCCGATAACCCCAATGAAGCCGATGACCAAAAATATCCTGTTTGGCGCCATTGATACCTTATCCATAAAGCTGAAAAGTTTTCCAAATAATTTTGCGACGAAGTTCCAAAATGATGTTAGCATATTATTAATTTTTATTGTGGGGGCAAAAATAAGAATTATTAATTGAATTCAAAATCACCCCTCTCTCCCCACTCCTAATTCCTAATTTTTAATTCCTAACTCTTTTAAGGAGCCTATATCCTCCTCTCGTCCCATCTGCGTCCCGCTATCCGCTGTAGCCGCTGCATCCCCAAAACCGACACAACGCAGCGGGCTGCCGCTACTATCGGGGCTATGCTTTGACGGCAGGTGGCTTCGAATG
>CAIWCG010000084.1 GCA_903911135.1 uncultured Bacteroidota bacterium | reverse complement strand
TCCTTTGATTAATATTTCCAGATTTTCGGGAGATACCAACCCTACTCTTACCAAGTCGAAATTGGCACCGTTGAAAGAAATAAATGCTTCCCAAACCGTCGTCCCTGCCTTACGAAGATAAACATGGTGAGTCTTTACATTCTTCGTCCCTACATGGATGTGGATGTATCCGGTGAAGGGATTTACAGAATAAACGGCTACATATTCAGTCGGGTCAAAAGTTACTTCGGTGCCAAACAGCCACAGGTCTTTAAGGATGTCATCCGTACAATTTTTGTTCTTCATCAAAATTCCTCTAAAATTTCCGACATAACCCATAATGTCGGGAACAGAAACCGGAGGAGCCACGCCATAAACGGCTGGCGAAGGCACGGTAGCCATGCTCGTACCTACAGGACCCTCAAAGTGATGTCCCTTGTAACTGTTAATGGTATGAGCAGAAGATTCAGCCCTTTGACTGCCCGTAACCAACCAATCTGCCATTGCCCAACCCTTATGGATGGTATCTGTAACACCACCGATGCCAGTCGTAATTTCTGGAAAAGAAGTACCTACGTAACCAGGTAGTTTTGTATCAAGATTCTTTAATAACGCAACTTTTTCCGCTTCGGTAAGTTCGTTCCAAGGTTTAATTGTAGTACTCATTTTATATTTATTTTAATTATTATTTATGAAATTTAATATCGTAATTAGGCTTCCAAAGGATAGGTAATGTAATGATTTGCAAGGCAATATAGCCCGACCAGCTTGCTTTACAGACCCCAAAAAAGCCTTTCGGATTACGTCAATCCGGTTTCGGATTGTCCCAATCCGGTTTCGGATTGACTCATTCCGGTTTCGGATTGACTCATTCCGGTTTCGGATTGACTCATTCCGGTTTCGGATTTCCTTCATTTCGGCTTCGGATTGACCCATTCCGGTTTCGGATTGACCCATTCCGGTTTCGGATTGACTCATTCCGGTTTCGGATTGTCTCAATCCGGTTTCGGATCGGAATGAATTTTCCGAAAAAGCACAGAAGAAATTCTCAACATTTACCATCAAATTTTTCATCAGGCAGAAAAATTTGGTGGAGCGAAAAAAAATGTTAGTGTGTGTGTGTGTGTGTGTGTGTGTGTGTGTGTGTGTGTTGAGCAGGCTTAGAGTTTACACAAACACTATTTAAAAAGCAAGCCCCCTCAAAGTTTTTTTGAGAGATATTTCTGATATTTTGCGTTGCTTCCATTTTAATTTTTGACATTAATATTTGCGAGGTGCGGGGCGAATATACACAATCGGAAATAACTTCCAAATTTTTTTTGCAAATTTTTTTCAAGTATTTTTTCCTTTTATGACATTCCCTTTTTCGGGAATGCAATAAAAGGATGATTATTACTATTAGTTAAGATAAGATTCGCTTAACCCACACTTCCTTCAAGACTTATCGCAAGCAATTTCTGCGCTTCCACTGCAAACTCCATGGGCAATTGATTGAATACCTCCTTGCAATATCCATTCACGATCAAACCCACAGCATCTTCTGTAGAGATGCCTCTTTGGTTGCAATAAAATATCTGATCTTCACCAACCTTTGAAGTAGTAGCTTCATGCTCCACCACGGCCGTACTGTTGTTTATTTCAAGGTAAGGGAAAGTATGTGCACCACATTTATCTCCCAATAAAAGACTATCGCATTGTGAGAAGTTACGGGCATTTTCAGCCTTCTTGTTAATCCTCACCAAGCCACGATAACTATTCTGGCTTTTACCACCGGAGATACCTTTTGATATAATCGTGCTCTTGGTATTCTTTCCGATATGAATCATCTTTGTGCCAGTATCCGCCTGTTGGTAGTTATTAGTCACAGCCACCGAATAAAACTCCCCAATAGAATTATCTCCCTTAAGAATTACCCCTGGATATTTCCAAGTTATGGCAGAACCAGTCTCTACTTGAGTCCAAGAGATCTTTGAATTCTTTCCAGCACAAATCCCTCTCTTTGTAACGAAATTATAGATACCTCCTACACCTTCCTTATTACCTGGATACCAGTTTTGAACAGTTGAATATTTTATCTGACCATCACCTAAAGCAATCAATTCAACGACAGCGGCATGAAGCTGGTTTTCATCGCGCATAGGAGCAGTGCATCCTTCCAAATAACTCACATAACTTCCTGCATCAGCAATCAATAAAGTTCGTTCAAACTGCCCTGTATTGGCAGCATTAATCCTGAAGTAAGTGGATAATTCCATAGGACAACGAACCCCCTTTGGAATATAACAAAACGAACCATCACTAAACACAGCAGAATTCAAAGCCGCAAAGTAATTATCAGTATAAGGCACCACCGAACCGAGGTATTCCTTCACCAAGTCGGGATGATTCTTCACAGCATCTGAAAAAGAGCAGAAGATAATCCCCAATTCCCCAAGCTTAGCCGTGAAGGTAGTCTTCACAGAAACACTATCTATTACAGCATCCACGGCCACTCCTGTCAATCGTTTTTGTTCTTCCAAAGAAATTCCCAACTTCTCAAAGGTAGCCAGCATTTCAGGATCCACTTCATCCAAAGAATTCAAAACCTTCATTTGTTTTGGAGCAGAATAATAGATGATATCCTGATAGTTTATCGGTGGATGATGAATGTTCGCCCAGTTAGGCTCCTCCATAGTCAGCCAATGGCGGTACGCCTTCAAGCGAAATGCCAGCAACCATTCAGGCTCCTCTTTCTTGGCAGAAATAAACCGAACAACATCCTCGGATATCCCCGCAGGCAAAGAATCCGATTCAAAGTCGGATACAAATCCGTACTTATATTCGGTATTAGCGACTTGATTTAATAATTCTTGTTCTGTAGTCATTTTGAGTATTAAGTATTTTGTCTTAAGTATTTAGACTTATACAGCGAAGCTTTCACCACAGCCACATGTACGGGTTGCATTCGGGTTATTGAATTGAAACCCTTTACCATTCAATCCATCTGTGAATTCCAATTCGGTACCCAAAAGATACAGAAAACTCTTTTTATCCACCACTATTTTGATTCCTTTATCCTCAAAAACCTTATCATCAGGCTTCATGGCATTGTCAAAATCAAGCTTATAGGATAGCCCCGAACAGCCTCCTCCTTCAACACCCACGCGGACGAAATAGTTTTCGTCGTACTTGCCTTCACTCCTTAGAGTTACCAACTTATCTTTCGCTTTATCAGTTACCGTTATCATATTTCCTTATTTAGACTTATTTTAAATTAGACTGCAAAAATACGAAAAATATATTTAATCAATTCAATATATTGTGCTATAATTTACAATTTACCTATTGATTTCTATACTAAAGAAAGATGATTACCTATAAAATCACCTAATCAAGGTTATATAACCATGATTGGAAAATGGTAACTTGTTAACATCATTGCCAGTGAAAATATAATAATATGTACTATCTGGGCATTCTCCTCCAATATTATTCACTTTCCCATTCCATAGATCATTATTGTCATTACTCTCAAAAACCTTCATGCCCCAACGATTGAAAATAATGACATGGTAATTCGAATAGCCATCAGCCAATAAATAAAAGAAATCATTTTTACCATCACCATTTGGAGAAAACACATTTGGTATAAAAAGAAAACAGCTATCTACATAAATGTCAATTGACATGGTATCAGGTGGACTCTGACATCTAGATGTATTATTGAATGTTATCAAGGTGACATGATAAGTGCCACTATCTTGATAAAGAATATTTATTGGATTTTTTGCAGTATCAATTTGTCCGTTTCCAAGATTCCAATAATAATAATTTCCATTGGTACTGTTATTTACAAAATCAACAATGATTGGAGCACAACCCCTAATGGGACTGGCGGTGAAACTACTGGAAACCATAACTGCCGAACCTACATCAATATATGCAACCCTAATGCTGGTATCCAAAACATTTCCACAGATGGAGGTGTCGTTGATGACATAAAGTGTTACAGTATAAACTCCAGAATCAAGATAAGTATGAGTGGGATTGGTAACTGTGCTGCTATCATTATCACCAAAGAACCACCTGTAATGAACCCCATTCACACTAGTATTGGTGAAATTGACTGTTAGGGGCTTACAACCTGTTAAGGGTATTGCGAAAAACGAATCGCTAACAGTAGGAAGCGTGTCAACACGGATGTAACTGAAAAAGGCGGTGTCATTGCATCCATAAGTATTGTAGCCTATAAGATATACGGAATAGGTACCACGAAGGTAGGTATGGGTAGGATTTGCTGATGTGCTAGTTCCGCCATCGCCAAAATTCCAGAATAAAGAAGAAGTATTATTTGCCGTATCATGAAAAGTAACTATTAAAGGAGCGCAACCTATGTTTGGATTCGAAGTCAAGGCCACCTGTGCTTTTGCATGAACATGGATATAATTGGCAAAGACCAGTGTATCAGAATTTGAACCGCAAGGGGAGTAATTGATAGCAATCAAAGTTACCGAATAGTTCCCCGAATCTATATAAGTGTGCGTTGGATTTGCAACCGAGCTGGAATCCCCATCACCAAAATACCATTTATATTGAGAACCATTCGAACTCGAATTGTTAAAGGTAACCGTCAAAGGGGCACAACCGCTTAAAGGTGCTGCACTGAAGTTTGCCGTAGTCGAAGCAGAAGGGTTGGTAATTATAGGACAAGTAGTATCGGGGACAAATCTCCATAAATCATTGTAATTGCTTAGATAAGGATTAGCGCCACCAAAAAGCCACAAGGTATCATTTCGTTGCCAACCTAATGAACCTGCTCTTGACGGTGGCATATTCGTTGGACTCGACACCGTTCTTGTTCCGTAGCTTCCTGCCTGATTGCCGATTACACTTCCACTCATCAACGTCCATTTGTTATTGGTAATATTATAATCCCAAAGATCATTGAAACAAGAATCCAAAGCTATGCGAGTGAAACCACCAAAGAATTCGAAATGAGTGCCATTGCCTCTCGTCCAACAAGCACGATTCTCGAAACGCGATGGTGGAGCGTAGGTGTCAGAGGTGACACATGTAGTAGAACCATTGCCCAAGTTATTGTAAATATCCGTTCCACCCATCCAAGTCCATTCGTTGGTAGAGATATTATACCGCCACATATCATTAAGCATATACATGTTGGCGAAGTTCTGCACATAATAATAGCCACCGAACAACCACAGGTTATCATTGCAATCCTTCCACTTGGAATAAACCAACCTCGAACTGGGAATATTGGCAGGATCGGGAACACCGAGGGTGCCATAAGTGGCAGGATTGTTTGGTGTGTTGGGACCACTCATCCAAACCCAGTTATGAGTTACCATGTCGAACTTCCATAAATCATTGAAGACCTTGATGGGAGCCTGATCCGTCAATCTATAAGCCCCACCAAAGAGCCAAAGGTTATTGTCCTTGTCCGTCCAGGAGGCATTGGTTTCTCCTCTTGATGGCGGCAGATTGGTGGAAGCCTCTACATGGAGCGTTCCATAGCTACCCAAGTCATCAACCGTATTGGGGCCGGCCACCCAAGTCCATTCGTTGGTGGCTATATCATACATCCACAAATCATTGCCATAGCCGTAGTTGGTATTGATATCATATTCCCTGCCTCCAAAAACCCATAGGTTCCCTGCGGTATCCACCCAAGTCGGCACGCCTACGCCTCTGGCACCCGGATTATTCGTTGGCGAGGCCACCCCTTGAACTCCATATAACCCATTCACGGTATTATGCTGCGGCCCTCTCATCCATGCCCATTGGTTTAGGTCTGGACTATATTTCCACATATTCCCATAGTCGTCGAGGAGCCAAAAGATGCCATGATGATCGGTCCATTCTTCGGCCTCATATATTGCTCCAGGTGTATTTCCGGCTGCAAACACCCCTTGCGTTCCCCATACGGGGGCAGCGCCCTGATAATTGTTTCCATTCATCCAAGTCCACTGACCCTGCTGGGCCAAGGCTTGTAATGTGGAGAAAGCGAAATGCATCACTACCAGAAAAAATATCTTTTTTATCATATATTTGTTGATTGCAGAACAAAATTACACATAAGAAACTTAAAATACAAATTGCCAAGACAAAAAATATTTTGCTAAGCGGGTTATTCCTGTGGGGGCGCCCCCAAAAGCAGCCTTAAGGGAAAGGGCTGCTTTTGCGGTCGGGGTGTTGCGTGGGTTCGCTTCGCTCCGTTTTTGCCTCCCACACCAAATGCCAACGAAGGCAAAGAACCGCCTTCGGCGCCCCTCCACTCCCTCGCCCAAGCGACACCGCAAACATGAAATTTTTATGGCTTTCTATGAATGACATCAAATTTCGTTGAGTTTATAGTAAAGATTTTAAACCTGAAAGTGGCAATTTTATAGCTAAAACACCTTGAAAGTAGGAACATCGGGGGTGCCATGAGTTCAGTTTGTCGATTTTGAATTGCTGAAAGTGATTCACTGAACTCATTTAGCCGATTATGCATGTCCCAAAATGGCAAAATGAACTCATTGCATCAATCCTGGATTGTCCGAAAGTGATAAAATGAGTTCATTGCATCGTTTCCGCATGTCCGAAACTGGCTAAATGAGTTCATTTTGCCAGTTTCATTAATTAGGTACGGATGCAATGAACTCAGTTTTCCACCTATTCAATGCCGATTAAACCAGATAGGCAAGATGCTTTTCATGAAAGCCATTTCGAAGCAACCTGCCGTCAAAACTAGCCCCGATAGTAGCGGCAGCCCGCTGCTTTGTATCGGAAATGGGGATGCAGCGGCTACAGCGGATAGCGGGACTGGCCATGATACGAGTACCTGCCATAGGCTCCAAGAAAAAATTATAAATCATGAATTATGGATTATAAATGGGTTTTGGGAAATAAAAAAGCCGCCCTGAAGGTTCAGGGCGGCTTTTTATATTGAGAATAATCCGGGATTATTTCTTCGTGGAATCGTTAGGCGCTGCAGAATTTTCGGCTGGAGCGTCCTTGTCGTGGTCTTTGTCCTTTGGCATGCCGCCATCTTTCTTCGACATGTCGTCTTTGGAAACGGAAACCAACCATTTGCCGTTGACTTTTTTCATCTTCAAGGATTGTTCGCCGGTTTCCTTGCCTTCGATTTTGTAGGTTACGGTGGCATTGTCGCCATCAATCTTTTCGTCCACCATAGTGAATTTCTTCTCGTCCTTCTTTTCTTTTTTGTCCTTGTCGCCCATTTTGGCGAAACTGGCCATCATATCGAGGAGCTTTCCGGTTTCTTCGGTACAATATTTCTTTGCACCATCAAAGTTTTCGGCTTGAGTTTCTTTCAAGAACTTTTCGGCCACGTTTTTCGGACCTTCGCCACCAGCACAGGCGATCAGGATTGACACTGCTATGAATGTCGCGATTTTGAACAGATTTTTCTTCATGTTTTTAATTGTTTTTAATTTAAGAATTTATTTTAATGTGTAATTATAAGTGTATATTTTTGTACAATGTCCGTTCAGATATAGGTTGTCTATGGCTATGTATTTATAGTTGGCCACATCGGAAATGGAGATATAATTCGGGTCGCCGGTAACTTTTTGTAATTCCTTATATATCAGTTCGGAGCAATACATCACGCTGTCGGTTTCGAGCTCCAGTTTGGTATCAAACTGCAAACCCTTGGTATAATTGGCCGTAGTCATGCTGTCATAAGTAGCGAGTTGTTTTTCATTCAAATCGTAACGGTAAATTCCAAAGTTATGGACATATTGTGGGTCGCAGAAATCCTTTATCAGGTCCTTTCTCATCTTGTTGTCCACATTTTCTTCGCCACCGATGGCATGATATACATAAACCTTCTGCCCCTCAATGTGAATGATGCCTGCATGCGAATAATTCTTCTCCTTGGTGGATAACGACATGAAAGCATTGCTGATGAAACCTCTGCCATGCCTTAATATCAAGTCTCCGGTTTTAAGCATTTTCATATCTGGTTGGGCTTGTTTCCATTCGACCAATTTGGTTTCGTTGGTTATTTCAATCTTGTTCTTTTCATAGGTTTTCAGATAGAAAGCACTCGTCAATCCCACCAAAAGAATCAATACTGAACACGATATGACAAGCCCCCTTTTCATATTTTCTATGAACGCAAAACTATAATTTATTTTTGACAATAAAAAAGCAAGCCTCCAAAATTGGAGGCCTGCTCAATATTCAATATTTATTCTAGGCTATTAATGCTTAACCGGTGCAGGTGCTGGAGCCATTTTGGTATCTCCTGGCTTTACATCACCTGGCTTTACTTCTGGTACGGTAACTTCACCAGAAATCGTCAAGATGGTAGTAGGATTGATAGGATCATTGGTGATGACCGTAATCGTTTTGCTTTGTTTTCCGGTCTTGCCGGTAGAATTGAAATCAACCTTGATGTTTGATTCTTCACCTGGTTTCAAGGAAGTTTTCTCTGGTTGAGAAGCGGTGCAGCCACAGCTTGCTTTGGTTTTACGGATAATCAGTTCCTTCTTGCCTTCATTCTTGAACGAATAATCCTTATGGGCTACATCGCCTTGTTTGATTTTTCCATAGTCATAAGACTTTTCCTTGAAAACGATTTTTGGAGCACTTGCAGAATCTGCCTTAGTCATCGGAGGAAAGTATTCAGAAATTTGAGCAGTGATGATGACATTCTTTTCTGGAGTGGCAGTATCGTTGGTAGAAATGTTGAAACGGTCTTGGATAAAACCGAAATCATTCTTCTTAGATGCATCATAAGTAACGATCATCAGTCCTGTTTTTCCTGGCTCCAAAGAAGCTGGGATATCTAATTTGATGTGCGCAGGAACATTCTTGGCCACAAAAGTCATCGTTTGGCTCCAGTTGTTCATCAGCTTGGCGGTATCCGTTTTTGTTTGCGTGTTGTTGATATTCATAAACGCAATATGATTGGTAGTCATTTTCAAACCACCCATCACGGTATTATACCCATCCGTAGGCTTGGCAGGAGGTGCAGGAGCAGCAGTAGGAGCTGGTTTTGCCTGTGGTTTATCAGCAGGTTTTGCCTGATTGTTCGGCGTAATGGAAACTTGTGCATGGATCATGCTTGCCATGCAAACAATTGCGATCAGAGAACTTACTTTTTTCATTTTGATTATTATTAATTATTATTTTTACGATGGCAAATATAAGAAAGCAAAAATGAAACTTCTATGAAGTAGCCCTTTCCACTCCCAAATGCTCCCTCCTCCATTTATAATTCATAATCTATAATTTATAATTCCAATAAGTAGCCTATATCCTCCTCTCGTCCCAACTACGTCCCGCTATCCGCTGTAGCCGCTGCATCCCCACTACCGATACCAAGCAGCGGGCTGCCGCTACTATCGGGGCTAGGTTTTGATGGCAGGTTGCTTCGAAAGAACCTTTTATAAGTAACCTAGCTTCGGCGAAAAGGCAAAGCCTTTTCGCCCCAACCAACCGTAAGCAAACGTTTCTTCAGGGTTCTCATTATTAATGGCATGAAATTTACCAATGTCTTTCAATTGGGAGAAAAGATGGTCAACTAAAATCCTTGTTCTGCCATTGGAATTTATGCCCCGAAACTTGTACTATCAAGTTTCGGGGCTTTCTATTTTGATTTAAATGATGAAATTTTCGATAAAAGACATTATTCTAAACTTATAGTCCTCCGCTTAAGGAAGAGTGTCCTTTGCTTGGGGAAAAGTGTCCTATACTTGGGGAAGAGTGTCCCTTGCTTGGGGAAGAGTGTCCTATACTTGGGGAAGAGTGTCCCTTGCTTGGGGAAGAGTGTCCCTTGCTTGGGGAAGGGTGTCCTATGATTGGGGAAGAGTGTCCTTTGCTTGGAGAAGAGTGTCCTTTGCTTGGGGAAGAGTGTCCTTTGCTTGGGGAAGAAAGTCCATTTCCCCCCAATCAGTGTCCATTTCCCCCCGAAATATGTCCTCGGCGAAAATTTTTTAGCTTTTAATTGCCCCTTTTCTCCACCCATTTTGCTTTTTGATGGGTTCTACTCCCATCAGTTTTTTCCTCCTGTCAGGTTTGTTAGATTCCAATACCTGACAGGAAACGTTCGCTTACTTATGCATTATGTATCGTCCTAAAATAAGTTGACACTCTGTCAGGTAAAATCCTGACTTTAATTTACACATTATAATTAATCCTAAAATAGGTTTACTTTTGCCTGGCATGGATGAAGCGGAATTGGTC
>CAIWCG010000083.1 GCA_903911135.1 uncultured Bacteroidota bacterium | reverse complement strand
GTAAAGTTTTTGGCATTCTGTGTAAAGTTTTTGGCCTTCTGTGTAAAGTTTTTGACCTTCTGTGTAAAGTTTTTGGCCTTCTGTGTAAAGTTTTTGACCTTCTGTGTAAAATTCTAACCCCCATTTATAATTCATCATTCATAATTTATAATTTCAATTTGGAGCCTATATGCACTTCTCGTCTTGATGGTGCTACCTGCCAGCCATCCATTAGCCCTGCCGAACACCTATGCCTTCGCACACGGGGCTAAGTGTGGGCATGTCAGGGCTAGGTCCCACGGCAGGCTGCTCCTATCAAGTTTTATCAGCAATATTGAATCAAAACCTAATTAAAAATTAATTTAACGGCATTTATAATCCATAATGACTAATTTTGCCACCACAGAAACAAAAATGCGCATACTCACTTTCGATATAGAAGAATGGTTTCACATTCTGGACAATGAATCCACCAAGACCGAAGCAAATTGGTCCACGTATGAAACACGCATCCATAAAAACATGGACAGGATTTTCGAATTGCTGGCAGAAAAAAACCAGTCGGCCACATTCTTCTGCCTCGGCTGGATAGCAAAAAAGCATCCCGATGTGATCAAGCGCATCGATAATTTAGGATACGAGATAGCCTCCCATTCATTGATGCACCAATTGGTATATGAGCAAACTCCCAGCGCATTCGAGCAGGATTTGGAGGCATCCATCAAGACCATCGAAGACGCTATAGGCAAGAAAGTGACCACCTACAGGGCTCCCGGTTTCAGCATCATGGAAGAAAACTCATGGGCCTTCGAAATCCTCATCAAACACGGCATCACCATCGACAGTTCCATCTTCCCAGCCACACGTGGCCATGGCGGATTTGCAAGTTTCGGACAAGCCACCCCATGCATCATCAACATGAAAGCCGGAACCTTGAAGGAATTTCCAATCAACCTCTTCCATGTCTTAAACAAGCCGTTCATCTTTTCAGGCGGCGGCTATTTTCGTTTATTGCCATACCCCGTCATCAAAAGATTGACGAAGCAATCACCATACATCATGACTTATTTCCATCCCCGAGACTTCGACGGCTCACAGCCGATGATAAAGGATTTACCAATGACGAGAAAATTCAAAAGCTATTACGGCCTCCATGGAGCCATGCACAAATTGGAGCGATGGCTGTCCGATTTCAGCTTCATCGACATCCGCACCGGTGACAAAATGCTGGACTGGAATGGAGCAAAAATCATCCAACTGTAAAACAAATATACCATAAGACCAGAAAATTATATAGTTTTGCTGCCAATTAAAATAAAATGATCAAGGTTTTACTGTCTTTACTCACCTCTTTTTCGATCACGTGGTTTGCCATTCCATCCATCATCAAGGTAGCCAGGATGAAGAACCTGTTTGATGAACCCGGAGAGCGGAAATCGCATCATTCGAGTATTCCTACGCTAGGTGGAGTCGCTATTTTTGCGGGTATCATCTTTTCTTTCTCGTTTTGGTCGGCTACTTCGTTCTATCCGAACAGGCAGTTCATCATTTCGGCCATCATCATCATGTTTTTCATCGGCATCAAGGATGATATCATCCCATTATCTCCCATCAAGAAGTTCATCGGGCAGATTCTTTCGGCAGGAATCATCGTTTTCTTCGCCGATTATCGCCTCACGAACATGGTAGGGATACTTGGCATCTACGAATTGCCTTATAATGTCAGTTGCATGCTAACCATGTTCACCATTCTTGTCATCATCAATGCTTATAATCTGATTGATGGCATCGATGGGCTTGCTGCCGGCATAGGCATCATCGCTTCTACGGCTTTCGGAATCATTCTTTTCATGCTGAACAACTCTGTGCTGGCAACCTTGTCGTTTTCCGTCTGTGGTGCTTTGCTGGCGTTCCTTTGGTTCAATATTTCTCCTGCAAAAATCTTTATGGGTGATACGGGATCCTTGATTGTGGGCTTGATATTGTCCATTCTGGCCATTACTTTCATTGAAGCGAACATAACCAACCCGCTTACGTCGGTTCAACTATCCAATTACCTGCAATCGCATTTCAATATTCAGCAAATAGATTTCGATTTGTCTCATTCGGCACCTGCCATTGCTGTAGGAATTCTGATCATTCCCTTGTTTGATACCTTGCGGGTCTTTGTTTATCGGGCTTTTAAGCGAACCTCGCCTTTCCGTCCTGACAAAAACCATATCCATCATAAAATTCTTGCCTTGGGATACAATCACAAGAAGGCCAGTTTCATGCTTTACTTCGTTAACATACTCTTTGTCATCCTTTCCTTTGCGCTTCGCCATCTTCATTCTGGGCAACTGCTCATCATACTTGTTTTGTTAGCCATGATATTGAGTCAAATTCCCTTTCTCATCAAATATTTAAGGTTGAGAAGGAGGAAAGAACATTCTATCTGATTGCATTCAACATCTCAAAATATAATCCAATGAAAAAATATTTACTGCTAAGTTTTCTGTCGCTTATATTCATCACTTATTCCCATTCACAGAACCTCTATTTACCTTTGAACCGGGATATATACCAAGAATATGATTCTTACCTGAACAACTTGGATGTTTCCTTTCACAGTGCGATGAAACCTTATAGAATGGAGGATATTACCAATGCCATAAAAGTGGATTCTTTGGATATCTGCTATGGCACTAAACAGAAACATGAAGGCGATTCTTGGCTGAAGCGCAAGTTGAGTTATGAGCATTTGTTTGTGGTGGACTCTGCCGATTATATGCTTCGTGTGGACCCCTTGTTTGACATAGATGGTGGACAAAGCAAGAACGGCAACATCAATAAATCTACCCATGCCAACACCCGTGGTGTAATGTTCGAGGGAAACATAGGCAAGACCTTTTCCTTCAGCGCAAGTTATTATGAAAACCAAGCCGTGTTTCCAGAATACATCTCTCAATTCGTGAGGGATACCAACAACAATGTGGTTCCTGGTGAAGGGCGTGTAAAGGATTTCAAGAAGGAAGGTTTCGATTATGGCATTGCTTCGGGATATATTTCATATACGCCTTCGAAGCATTTCAGCTTTCAGTTCGGTACCGACAAGAATTTCATCGGCGAAGGCTACCGTTCCCTGTTTTTGTCGGACAATGCCTTCAATTATCCTTTCCTCAAGATTACCACCAACATCTGGAAGCTGCAATACACCAATCTTTACTGTTCGTTGCTCGACTTGAGGCCATCGCCCATAGCGCAGCCTGCCGAAGCTGCCAACCAGTTCTTCAGCAGGAAATACATGACCTCGCATTACCTTAGCTGGAATGTTTCCAAAAGGGTGAACATCGGCATCTTCGAGTCCATCATCTTTTGCGACACCTTGAACCATGGCGCATTCAGGGTAGATTATCTGAACCCCATCATCTTCTACCGTCCTATAGAATATTCCCTTGGCTCACCGAACAATGCCTTGCTCGGTGCCTCGCTGAACATCAAGATAAACAACAACAACAAGTTCTATAGCCAGGTGCTGTTGGATGAGTTCGTGTTGGATTCCGTCAAGCATTATTCCAATGGCTGGTGGGGAAACAAGCAAGCCATACAGGCTGGCATCAAGAGCAACAACATCTTTGGCGTAAACAAGCTTCGGTTTCAAACCGAGCTGAATTGGGTGCGGCCCTATACCTATTCTCATGGCACCAATCTGCAGAACTACGGCCACTACAACCAATCGCTTGCCGACCCACTTGGAGCCAATTTCTATGAGTCCATCAGCTTCTTGAGCTATCGTTCGGGCAGGTGGTTTATGGAGGCCAAGTTCAATTATGCAGTCGTGGGCACCGATACTGCCGGCATCAATTTCGGGCAGGATATATGGAAAACCTACAACGACTCGACCATAAAGGTGGATGGAAACCACACCACCCAAGGGCTGAAGAACACCATCATGTACAATGATTTCCGTGTGTCATATCTGGTAAACAGGGCCTACAACATCAACATAGAGGCAGCGGTTTCCTTGCGAAGCCAAGTGACGGCCTTGCAGAGCACCAAGAACACCTGGTTCTCCTTCGGCATCAAGACCTCGCTGACGAATCATTACTACGATTTTTAGCCAAGCAATGATGCCGCTATGAGTGCACCGAAACGGATGCAATTATAGAGGCAATGAATCAAGAGGTAACCTACGCGCTGGTTGGTGGTGGCATTACCGACTTTTATGTTTTTAAAGAATTTAAAATCCCAAAATCTCGACCAGCACCTACTACATCCGATTACCGAACATCGAGACCATAATGGGATTTTTGATTGTTTGAATTGCTAAATGTTGAGTTCTGTGATTGGTATTCAGGGCTCTTGAAATTTTAACATTTGAAGTTCAAATTACCAATTTTTGCCTGTTCAAAGTTTCCTGACAAGCTAAAACCCGATTTTTTATGCCATTGTCTAATAAGACAATGTCTATATATGAGCAGTTTATGCCATTGTCTAATAAGACAATCGGTATATTTGTACAGTTTATGCCATTGTCTAATAAGACAATCGGGAAATTTGGGCAGTTTTTGCCATT
>CAIWCG010000082.1 GCA_903911135.1 uncultured Bacteroidota bacterium | reverse complement strand
GCTACTTGCCGTCAGAGCATAGCCCCGATAGTAGCGGCAGCCCGCTGCTTTGTGTCGGTAGTGGGGATGCCGCGGCTCTAGCGGATAGCGGGACTGGCCATGATGCGGGTGGTGACCGTAGGCTCCTTAAAAGAATTAGGAATTATAAATTAGGAATCAGTTACCAGGTGGCTCCTGGAAATTCTCTTGGGAGGGCTTGCATTTCGGCGAGGATGTATCCTAAATATTCGGTGTGTTTGCCTTCTCGGCTTCCTCTTGCCATCCAGGTTTCGGGGGATGGTTGGGTGAGTTTGGCTTTGTGGAGTATTTCGGATATTATCTTGGTCCATTGGGGTTTTATGTTGGTCAGGTCGATGGCGATTCCGGCTTGTATCAATTGGGTGTCGATGGCGTCCATGTCGAATAAGTCGCCGGTGTACATCCAGAGGTCGTCGAGGGCTGTTTGGGTTCTTTGGCTGCTGTCTGGGGTGCCATCGCCGAGGCGGATGATCCATTGGCTGGAATGACGGAGGTGGTAGATGACTTCTTTGAGGGATTTTTCTGCTATGGCGGCGAGGGTGGTGTCTTTGCTTGCTTTCAATTCTGTGTAGAGGAGGTATAGGTAGGAGCTGAAGAGGAAGAGTTTCATCATGGAGACGGCGAAGTCGCCGTTGGGTTGTTCGACGAGCAGAACATTGCGGTATTCCATGGCATCGCGGAGGTAGGCGATGTGGTCTTCGGTTCTTCCTTTGCCTTCGATTTCGGCGGCATAGGTGTAGTAGGAACGGGATTGGCCGATGAGGTCGAGGGAGATGTTTGTCATGGCGATGTCTTCTTCGAGGATGGGTCCGTGTCCGCACCATTCTGCCATGCGCTGGCCGGCAATAAGGCTGCTGTCGCCGAGGCGAAGGCAGTATTCAAACAGGGCTTTTTTTGTTGTGTCCATGGTTAATCTATCGTTACTCCTTTTGGGATTTTGTAAAACTGGGGATGACGATAGATCTTGTCTTCGCTGGGGTCGAAAAAGGATGGGGAGTCTTCGGGACTGGTGGAGGTTATCTGCTCGGATGGGACGACCCAGATGGTGGTGGCTTCACCTCGTCGGGAATATACGTCTCTGGCGTTTTGCAATGCCATTTCCTTGTCGGGTGCATGTACGCTTCCTGCGTGTTCATGGGGTTCACCGCTTTTTCTTTGGGTGAAGACTTCCCAAAGTTTCCATTGTGTGTTTTCTTTTGTATTTTCCATTTTTAATCTGTCTATTGATTAAGCGTTATTCTTTTTTGCATAGGCTTCGGCAGCCTCTCTTACCCATCGTCCGTTTTCATCTGCATCGCTACGGGCTTTCAACCGTTGCTTGTTGCATGGGCCATTGCCTTTGATGACATTGTAAAATTCTTCCCAATTGATTTCGCCATGATCGTAATGCCCGGTGGCTTCATTGAATTTCAATTTTGGGTCTGGGAATGTCAAGCCTATTGCCTCTGCCTGTGGCACGGACCTGTCTATGAAACGCTGACGCAATTCATCGTTGGATTGTTTCTTGACTTTCCATTTTATCAACTCGGCACTATTAGGTGAATCCTTATCTGAGGGACCAAACATCATCAAGGCAGGCCACCACCATCTGTTAATGGATTCTTGGGCCATGGCTTGCTGTTCCTTTGTTCCTTTCATCAAGGTAGCCAGGATTTCATATCCTTGCTTGTTGTGGAAATTTTCTTCTTTGCAGATGCGAATCATTGCCCGTGAGTAAGGGCCATAGGAGCCCTTGGCAAGCATCGTCTGATTGACAATAGCTGCACCATCCACCAACCAACCAACAGAACCCATATCGGCCCAAGTAAGGGTAGGATAGTTGAAGATGCTTGAATACTTTGCCTTGCCAGAATGTAAGTCGGCAATCAAATCCTTTCTATCCACGCCCAAGGTTTCGGTGCCACTATATATATAGAGTCCATGGCCGGCTTCGTCTTGCACCTTTGCCAACAGAATCAGTTTTCTTTTCAGGCTGGGAGCACGGGTTATCCAATTGCCTTCGGGCAGCATGCCCACCACCTCGGAATGTGCGTGTTGAGACATCATCCGTATCAATTGCTTGCGGTAGCGTTCAGGCATCCAATCCTTGGGTTCGATGATGATGCCGCTATCTATTTTATCTTGAAAGGCTTTTTCCAATACTTCGTTTTCCATATTCATTCATTGATTAGGGCGGTAAAATTATAAAATTTCCATAAGTTGGGTATCAAGGATGCTATTAATAATAGATGATTGCTCTATCATTTTGTCCAATCTTCTAAATGAATTCCTTTTATTCTTTTGAAGTGTTCCGTATTATTTGTTACCATGATTAAGTTTTGAGTAACCGCAGTAGCTCCGATTAACAAATCAAATTCTTCAATAGAAATCCCAATCTTTCTCAACCTTGCTTTCTCCTTTGCATAAAAATCTATTGCATCAACAATGGCGAGGACTTTAATTTCTATTAAAAAATCATCCAATGCCTTTTGGTTTTTAGTTCGATGTTCGCTATTCTCAACTCCAAACTTTAATTCTGCCAAAGATATTTCGGAGATAAAGCAACTCTCTCGACCTACCCTCTCAAACTTTTTATCAAGTTCAAACTTTCCGTTCATGCAGTGGACACAGATATTTGTATCCAAAAGATACTTAATCAAAGCTCTCCTTATCAGTATTACCGATTCTGCTATCTCTAATTTCTTTACAGAGATCTTCTACGGTTTGCCCTTTATCCAATTTCCAGGATGTATATTTCCGAACAGGCTTCTTCTTTGTCAAATCAGATTCCATAGATTTCGTGATGCGTGCAATCAACTCTCGCTTCACATCGGCACTATAATTTTCGACAAATTTCATAATGCCATTCACAAGGCTCATATTGGTATCTTTGTTTTTCATTGTGCAAAATTACAAATTAATCCGTCAATGCTTGATGATGCAGCTATCAAGGGTGGTATTAATAATAGGTGATTTCTCTTTCGGTGATGCTTTGTGGAGTTAGTTCTTTATATTCAACCTTCTTTATCCAATTACCTTTCTTATCGAAATCATATTTGTAAAAGGTTTTGTAAACAAGATTGCCATCAGTAAAATAGTAACCTCGTTCTATTCTATTTCCATTGTCATCATATTTATAAATAG
>CAIWCG010000081.1 GCA_903911135.1 uncultured Bacteroidota bacterium | reverse complement strand
TTTGCTCTACCAACTGAGCTACATCACCATTCTTTGCTCGACGGGGCAAAACTAATACTTTTTTTACTTTTGTCCAATTATTATTGAAAAAAAATTGAAAAATTTATGAATCTTACTATTGACATCGGTAACAGTTATACCAAGATTGGGGCATTTAAGGAGAATGTTCTAGTAGAAGTGAAAGCCTTTAATAATGGAGCTTATGACCAATTAATTGAAGAAATAAATGGGTATAAAGAATCTTTAGGTCGAATTATCGTTTGTATAGTAACGGAACAAAATAATATGTTTTATGAATACTTGAATTCAAAATATAACGTCATAAATTTATCCAAATCTACACCAATTCCTATAAAAAATCTTTATCACTCAATAGAAACGCTAGGTATGGACCGATTAGCTGCTATAGTTGGTTCAAGGCATTTTTTTGAAAGCGGAGATGTTCTAGTAATTGATGCTGGCACATGCATAACATATGATTTTATAAACAAGAATGATGAATATATTGGCGGCAGCATATCTCCAGGATTATCAATGAGATATAAAGCATTAAACAATTATACAGGGAAATTGCCGTTAGTGCATTCGATAGATTCAACAAACTTAATTGGCAGGAGTACTTTGGAAGCAATAAAATCAGGGGTCATAAATGGTACAAAATCCGAAATTGACTCAATTATTCAAAAATATAAGTGGTCATTTCCAGATTTAAAAGCAATAATAACAGGCGGGGATGGTATTTTTATACAAAATCAAATAAAAAATAGCATATTTGCAGCCCCAAATTTAGTCTTATACGGTCTAAATGAGATTCTAAAATTTAATAATTAATGGTCAATCATAAATATGATAGAAAAATATAAAAGAAAATTCTCAACTAAATATTTTATTTTTATAATAATTTTACTTGGTTTCAGCTACAATATTCTATTCGGACAATCATCATCCACGTCACCATATTCTCGTTTTGGTATAGGTGATTTGCAATCAAATAGCTTTGTTCAAAATTTGGGGATGGGTTATTCAGGTTTGGCTGTTCATGAACCATTTAGCATTAACTTTACCAATCCAGCTTCGTATGCATCACTGAGATTAACAAATTTTGAATTCGGAGCAACAAGTAATTTTACTTGGTATGAATCTACGGGCTTTCCTGCCTTCAAAACAAATTCGAGTAACATATCCTATGTTGCTATTGGCTTCCCTGTTATTTCCGGAAAGTGGGGTGCCTCTTTCGGTATATTGCCATTTAGCAATGTCGGGTATGAAATTTCTAATAATTCAACATTAGTAGATGGAAACAATGCTGATTTTCTTTACACTGGCAATGGAGGTATTAATCAATTCTATTTTGGTAATGGTATTAATATCTGTAGAAATTTATCTATTGGGCTTAATGCTTCATATCTTTTTGGGTCGATAAATCGTGTAAATTCTATTGCATTTCCTGGTTTAATAGGCTATTACGATACTCGATTAACAAATTCAACTAGGGTTGCTGACACCTATTTCACATTTGGAATTTCCTATTCTATTGATAGTATTTTGATGGATAGCCTAAAGTATATAGGAATGAAGAAAATTACAATCATTACAAGTAATTCGAATAAGATTGTATTATGTAAAAATAAGGATTCAATAACGATTGAAAAGCCAAATTTTACTGTATTATCCAACAACTATGAAAGATTAATTTTTACCAATTATACTGACACTTTCATTGTTAACAATGTCAATGGCAAACTTGTTGTAGATAGTTTAAAGAACATGGCAAGAGCGATAAAAATTAAAAGCGATAAATCATTTACATTTGCAATGACTGCAAGTCTATCAACAAAAATAAATACACATAATGATTCACTCGTTGAAAGGTATATTAATAACAATGGACTTATCATTGTCCATGATACAACATTAAATAATACTGGGATTCCTGGTAACATTACTCTTCCGTTAAGTATCGGGGGAGGAATTTCCTATAGAAATGGTTATAAATGGTTAATTAATGCTGATGTATCCATGCAGGATTGGAGTAAGTTCAGTGGGGCAAACGGAAATGAACAACTTGCAAATAGCTTGAGAATCTCAGCAGGAACACAATACACTCCTGGATTTCTACAAACCAAATCATATTTCAAAAAAATAACTTATCGCTTCGGAGGGTATTTTTATAAAACATTTCTTGATTTAAAAGCTACACAATTGAATGATTTTGGAATTAGCTTTGGTATGGGTTTGCCTGTGTATCGTTCTATTTCCACAATTAATCTTGCCATTCAGCTTGGGCAAAGAGGCACCTTACAGAATAACCTTATTCGAGAACAATATCTCCATTTAACGCTAGGCTTTTCCCTAAGCGACAAGTGGTTTAACAAGTATAAATACGATTAGGATTTTTTTCTAAATCCTTTATATAAACTAGCTGCCAAAAACATGTTTATAAATCGGAAATAAATTCTATCAAACATTTTATTATTTGGAATAACATTTAACATCCACTTGAAAAATCCCATCATTTTTCCAATCGCATAGTAAATAACGGATTTGTAAAAGTTGTGTATAATCAATTGCTCCGTATGGCCCAATTCGAAGGCAATTTTCCTTGTCTCGCCACCTCTTTCCTTTCTTTTTAGCCAATCGCTTAAACCTATCCTGTCTTCTTCATTGTGAAATACAAAAAATGATGGATTAATAAAAGCTTTAACTCCAGATGCTTTCAAGCGCTTTGCAAAATCATGATCTTCTGCACCGGCATGAGGAAAATCTTCATTATAACCACCAATTTTTTCAAATATCGATTTATAAATTGGAAGGTAATAACTTGCTACCAAATTAACTTCAAAAGGTTTATTTGCATCCCATATTAAACCAGGATTCCATCCTTGCAATGTGGTGAACCCCAATTTAATAAGATACCTTCCAAATTGTGTCTTTCGTATTCGTTCATCAAGTTCTGGTGGATAGGTCCAATTTGGGTTATAACATATATTGTCATTGTTTTTGTACAATTCAATGGTGGATAAAAGATTCTTTTCATCTATGATGATATCATCATCCAAAAACAACAACAAATCAGAGTTGGCAACTTTTGCCCCAAGGTTTCGTGCTGATGCTACACCTTGCTTTGGATTATCAATTATTGTGATTCTGCCATGTGATTCATCAATGGTAACTGTTGATGTCTTCGAATCATTAACGATAATTATTTCAGCATCCATATTCTCAATTGCTTTGTAAGCAGCTGCAAATGTTTTATTAAAGATAGTTCCTCTATCTTTGGTAGGAATAATAATGGATAAAAGAGGTTTGGTGTTCATTAGTATACAATCTTAATTTTGCCTAAGGCGACAAAATTAAGATATTTCTTATCTATATTTATAAACAAGAAACTCGTATATCAATTCTTTTTCTGCATCGGAAATTTTCGCCTTTCGTTGCATGTCATCCAGATTGTCCTTCCATTCTTCCATAGAATATTCAATGGGCAGGTGAAGATTATGACAGCCACTGCAATTTTCGATATAAAGTCTTCTTCCTTCTTTCAATTGCGCCAAGTTAGCATTTGAATTCGTTGGCATATTTGCTTCTTTGGGTTTATAAAGGGCTGGTTGGCAGCCAATAAAAAACACGATAAGACAAATGAAACAAATAATCCTTTTCATAAATTAAAACTTAAAACCACTCTTGATTCCAATCGCTCATGGCTGTCAAGAACCAAGGATTCCGGTGAAATTGATGTCTTATGAAAATTATTCAGTTGCGGCAATATGTTAATTGAAATCATCCATCCACTGCCATTGAAAAAAACGGAAGGACCTGCATACAAGATTGAATTTTCCCAGCCAAAAGATTGTGATATGTCATTATGTTCTTTCATCTCTACCCCAATTCCGCAATTGTTGCCAAGAAAATGCATGAATCCAAAATCCAATTCAACAGGGCTAGATGTCGTGGTTGTCATTTTTCCTTTGCTGGCATCAATATGAACCTGATATTGATAAAATGCATTGACAGCTATCAGATTTTGCCCGATTCTTTTGTCCAATATGAACTTCGATTCCGATTCGAATTCATCCGGTTCGAATTCAAATTCCTGATATAGGGCCGTACCGAATCCATCGGCTACTGGGTCGGACAATTTCCATTTCCACTCATTGCTTATGCCGATGCCGATATCATGAGAAAGCCCATCCACCTTCATTTCCGGATCGCCATACATGCTGTTGTCCGTATTAAAATAAAACGAAGTCTGAACGCTTTTCCCCAAGCCCATTTCAAATTCAAACCGATTATCCATGCCCCAATAAAAATTGGGCTTATGCCCATTTCTCGAAGTCGTCCAGAATTCAAAATCGCGCGCTCCATAAGGCAACACATTCGTTTGATAGACGGTTGCAAACACCTTGTCTTGAGCAGCAGACCGATATGCCAAACTCAATAATATAAGTAACACAAATGCATGTTTCGCATGCCTATTTATATAGTTCATTGATTTTTATTGTTGGCAGCAAAACTAAAAAACAATTTAGAAATGTTCTGATAATCTCCATCCGCTTTTCGTTTGGTATAGTAGATTTGCAACCTATGCACTGCAAGACTTTCCGAATTTCTATAGCCATCCTTTCGCTTATCCTTTCCTCCAACATTCTATTGGCACAGGAAGGCAGCAGCGACCCCAATGAAACTTGGAACCTCGGCAACTATGGCGAGGCATTCGGATGGATATCGAGCAACGACGTATCGATAAACAAGTTAGGATTGGCAACGGTATCGGAGGTGCAGGGAATCGTCGGATCGGGGGTGAGGATGCAGACTCTCATCAAGGGAAAGGACACGGTGCTGGGCATGATTTCGAACACCCGAGGTGCCATTTTAAACGGCGAAGGCGGACTCCCATTTCCTTACAAACCGGTGGGCATGCACGGATATTACCGCTATCATTTGGCCGATGACGACACCGCCATGCTGCTATTGGTTTTCAAGCGCCAGGATACCATCATCAATAAGATTACCTATAAAATCAAGGGGCAGCAGGCCACCTATACGCCTTTCACCTTTCCCATTTCCTTGGATAAAACGCCTGACACCCTGATATTCCAGGCCACTGCGGGCAATTTCATCAGCAAGTTGGGAATTGCCCACGGCAGCTATCTCGAACTCGATTCCTTGTCGTTCATCAGCGATGGAAAATTGGTTTTGCTGCCCAATGGCAACTTCGACAACTGGGTTTTGCACCGCAAAAACTGACAGATTTATTTTTTGAAGCCTATATCCTCCACTCGTATCATGGTGCGTCCCGCTATCCGCTGTAGCCGCTGCATCCCCATTACCGACACCAAGCAGCGGGCTGCCGCTACTATCGGGGCTAGTTTTGACGGCAGGTAGCTTCGAAACAGCTTTTAATAGCTAAAAAGACATGTCTTTCTGGGAGAAAGACACGTCTATCTGGCAGAAAGACATGTCTATCTGGGAGAAAGACACGTCTATCTGGGAGAAAGACATGTCTTTCTCCCAGATAGACGTGTCTTTCTCCCAGATAGACATGTCTTTCTGCCAGATAG
>CAIWCG010000080.1 GCA_903911135.1 uncultured Bacteroidota bacterium | reverse complement strand
TCCGACACCAAGCAGCGGGCTGCCGCTACTATCGGGGCTATGCTCTGACGGCAGGTAGCTTCGAAATGACTTACCTATTTATAATATGAAAATATTCTAAGATTTCGAACTGTTGTAAAGTTCAAACGCGACCAGCAAAAAAACTATCAAATCAACATGAATTCTTCTAAATGCCAGAAAATATTATTTAGGCTTAAAGAAAATTTCCTTAAGGTTAAAGTGCTGCACTTTAACCTTAAGGAAATTTTCTTTAAGCCTATTTATTTTTCCATTAAGCCTAATAATTATTCCAATAAGGTTAAGAAAATTTTTATTAAGGCTGATAATAATTTCAATAACCTTAAGGAAAATTCCATTAAGCTTAAAGAAATTTTTCTGAACCTTCGGGAAGGTTTTAGCTTATAAATGGATATAAAAACACCTTTTCAAGTCTCAAATAACCAGTTTAGCCCTAACTTTAATAAAGTTCATTTATCTGCTTACTGAAAGCCATTTCGAAGCTACCTGCCGTCAGAGCATAGCCCCGATAGTAGCGGCAGCCCGCTGCTTTGTGTCACCAATGGGCAAGCAGCGGCTACAGCGGATAGCGGGACTGGCCATGATACGAGAACCTGCCATAGGCTTCAAAAAAGAAAAATCAAGGCATAAAAAAACCTCCCTGCACTAATGCAGGGAGGTTTTCTTTGGTTTATGCTCGTCAATTATTTCAATGAATCAACGATTCCTTTGAACCCTTCGGGATTGTTCATCGCCAAATCGGCCAGAACCTTCCTGTTCAGGTTGATGTTATTCTTGTGGATTTTGCCCATAAATACGGAATACGACATTCCATAAGGCTCTACCGCAGCACCAATTCGTTGAATCCAAAGGCCCCTGAAATTTCTTTTCTTGGCTCTTCGGTCACGATAGGCATATCCTAATCCTTTTTCTAATGTGTTTTTGGCAACGGTATATACGTTACCTCTTGCACCCCAATAACCTTTGGTTTGCTTTAAAATTTTCTTTCTTCTGTTTCGCGAAGCGACGACGTTTACTGATCTTGGCATTTTTTTTAATTTTTTGGTGTTAGCGTTCTGCGTCTGGCAGAATCTTTTTGGCTAATTCCCTGGTTAATACTTGATTTTAATTACGTTACTTTGAATTATTTCCCAACTGTCAACATAGCTTTTACCCTTCCCAAATCTGATTTGTCGATCATGGAAGTTTTTGTCAAGTTACGTTTACGCTTAATGGACTTTTTAGTCAAAATGTGACTTTTATAAGCATGTTTACGTTTAATTTTCCCGGTTCCCGTGAAGGAGAAACGCTTTTTAGCACCGGAATGGGTTTTCATTTTTGGCATCTTTTCTTTAATTTAATTGTTTTATTTATATTTACTGATCCTATTATTTCTTCTTAACTGGGGCAAGGTATAAGAACATCTTGTTTCCTTCCAATTTTGGCAGCACTTCCACTTTTCCATGATCTTCCAACTCTTGTGCAAACTTCAACAACAACAATTCTCCTTTTTCTTTATACGCAATAGCCCGTCCTCTAAAATGCACATAAGCCTTGACCTTATTTCCTTCTTCCAAAAATTTGATTGCATGTTTCACCTTGAAATTGAAATCGTGTTCATCGGTATTTGGACCGAAACGGATTTCCTTCATCACAATCTTTGCCGTTTTGGCCTTTAATTCCTTTTCCTTCTTTTTCTTTTCATACAGGAATTTTTGGTACTCGATGATCTTGCAAACAGGTGGGTCGGCATTCGGAGCTATTTCTACCAAATCCAAATCTAATTCGTGTGCTAATTTTATCGCATCTTCATAAGAATAGATATCAGGTGTTACATTTTCTCCTACCAAACGAACATATGGAGCCATAATTCGCTCGTTGATTCTATGTTCATCCTCTTTTTTTGCCCAAGCCCTTCGTACGTAAGGCTTGTTTCCCGATGGTTTTTTAAAGACCAGCTTTGGTCTGTAAGTGCTTTTTGCTATAAGTTATCCTCCTTTTTATTAATTATTTTACTTTATTTTTTACTAATCCCAATGATTATATGACTTCCAATGCAGCCAGTTTTTCATTCACTTCTCCGTTTAGGATGGTGATGAATTCTTCAATGCTGAAAATACCCTTGTCACCTTCCGTATGCTTTCTTACAGCTACGGTGCCGGTTTCCTGTTCTTTTTCTCCAACTATCAACATGTAAGGTATTTTATTTAATTCTGCGTCGCGTATTTTCTTTCCTATTTTCTCCGCTCTCTCGTCAATTCGGGGGCGAATATCGGAATTATTTAGGAGATTGAAAACTTTTTTGGCATATTCATTATAATTTTCCCCTATCGGAAGGATGATGACTTGCTCCGGTGTGAGCCACAATGGGAAGTTTCCGGCACAATGTTCTATCAATAATGCAATGAACCTTTCCAACGAACCAAAAGGCGCTCTATGTATCATTACCGGACGATGTTTCGCATTATCATTGCCTGTATATTCTAAATTGAAACGCTCCGGAAGGTTATAATCTACCTGAATGGTACCCAATTGCCATCTTCTTCCCAAGGCATCCTTGACCATAAAATCCAACTTAGGACCATAAAAGGCCGCTTCGCCCAATTCTACTACCGTGTTCAAATTCTTTTCTCTGGCAGCTTCTACAATGGCATTCTCCGCCTTTTCCCAATTTTCATCGGAGCCAATGTATTTTGTCTTGTTATCTGGGTCTCTCAACGAAATCTGTGCTACATAATCCTTCAAGTCCAAAGCTCTGAAAACATATAATACCAAGTCAATGACCTTTATAAACTCTTCTTTCACTTGGTCTTGGCGGCAGAAAAGGTGGGCATCATCTTGCGTAAATCCTCTCACTCGTGTCAAGCCGGACAATTCTCCGCTTTGCTCATACCTATATACCGTTCCGAACTCTGCCAACCGAACCGGCAAATCCTTGTAGGAACGAGGTTTCGACTTATAAATTTCGCAATGATGCGGACAATTCATAGGTTTCAAGAAGAACTCTTCGCCTTCTTGTGGCGTTTTTATGGATTGGAAAGAATCAGCACCATATTTTTCATAATGTCCTGATGTTACGTACAATTCCTTATGTCCGATATGTGGCGTTACCACTGGCAGGTAGCCCGCCTTGAGCTGTGCTTTCTTCAAGAAATTCTCGAGACGTTCTCTAAGCATCGCTCCCTTTGGCAACCAAAGAGGAAGCCCTGCTCCAACTTTCTCGGAGAAAGTAAAGAGTTCTAATTCCTTGCCTAATTTTCTGTGGTCACGCTTCTTGGCTTCTTCCAACAAGGTAAGATAATCCGTCAAATCCTTCTGTTTCGGGAAGGTGATGGCATATATCCGCGTCAATTGTTTGCTTTTTTCATCGCCTCTCCAATAAGCGCCCGCTATGTTCATCAATTTCACTGCCTTGATGAAACTCGTGTTCGGAATATGCGGTCCTCTACATAGGTCGGTGAAGTTCCCTTGCGTATAAAAAGTGATTGTTCCATCCTGCAAGTCTTTCAACAGATCCAATTTGTACTGATCTCCCTTTTCGGTGAAATAGTTTATCGCATCTTCCTTCGAAATTTCCTTGCGAACATAAGGATTCGCCAACTTGGCCAATTCCAAAATCTTATCCTCTATTCGCTTGAAATCTTCAGGAGATATCTGTCTGTCGCCGAGGTCTATATCATAATAAAAACCGTTCTCTATAGGAGGGCCGATACCGAATTTGGTGCCAGGGAAAAATCCTTCCAAAGCTTCGGCCATCAAGTGCGCCGAAGAATGCCACATGGTAGATTTGCCTTCCTTAGAGTCCCAAGTCAATAATTCCAAGTCTGCATCGTGCATGATGGGGCGGGTAGAATCCATCACTTCGCCATTAACTTTGGCCGCCAACACGTTTCTCGCCAAGCCTTCGCTGATGCTTTTGGCTATCTCCAAGGCCGTTGTACCTTCCACAAACTCCCTTACTTGCTTATCCGGGAATGTAATTTTTATCATAAATTTTAATTTTCGGGCTGCAAATATAAGCAATGATTTTCAATTTATAACTATGCCCATTGATTTTGAGCCTGTTTTCAGCCCCGTTTTTTCGCTTTTCATCCTGTCAGTTTTCGCATCAAAATTTGGTTTAAAAATTAACATTTCTACGTGTAAAACTATCGATAAATTGATGTTATACCTTCTATTTTTGATGATAGTTTTGTATCGGAATCCTCAACGCATCCATCGAGTGGCATCTTTCTGACTGTTTGCTGTTTATTCATTTTCAGCAAACAGTCTTTTTTTATGCCTGAATATTCCCAAAAATTGCAAGTCTCCAAAACATTTGTAAATTTGCCAAGTGAGAATTATCTCAATCCTCCGCAAAAATACGGCTGTGATGGTGGCCGATAAAACTAAGGTTTACATTTGGGAGGATACTATATATAAAGGCATTTTGTTTTTCAATGATTTCAATGCTCCCGAAAAGAGGAGCAAAAAAATAATTGAAAATACTGACGGTCAATCATCCACCAACACGGTTATCATTAATGATTTTGATGTTCGACGATGGACGAATGCCATTACTTTTAATATTTCTGATGCTCGACGATGGAGGAATGTCAGAACTTTAAGAAGTTCCTTCATTAGTAGATGGAGGAATGCCAAAACTTTTAAAAGTTTGTCCATTCGTCGATGGAGGAATGCCAAAACTATCAGTAGTTTGCCCATTCGTAAATCGTGGAATGGCAGAACTATTAATAGTTTGACCATTCCACGATTTTCCTTTGCCAAGTTTTTCAATCGGTATATATACCATAAATACATTATTAAACAATACATTAACAATTAAAAATAATCAAAAATGAGCCAAAGAAAAGAATTTCCCGAAAGCGATGATGCCCGAGAGTTGGCATTGAAGAAAGCCATCGACAAAAGAGACGGTCCTCCGATAGACGACATCTTTTTGCCCGATAATTCTGCCTCCTTAACCATCAATCAGCCCCTTTTCATCTTGAAGAGACAAGCTGTACGAAATGCCGAAACCGCCCGAAACATTGCCGTGGTAGATTTCGATGTAATCATTGAAAAATTAAAAAAACGTGCCTCTGCCGGTTTGCAACTGTTGAATTTCAAGATTGATATAGGCGATTTTCCTGCCAGCGTACGGTCGATGTATGGTTTGCCGCTCGATACCGGAAATCTGCCTCCTTATGATACCGAAGATCAGATCATTCAAATGGCGCATGATTTCATCAATGGCGAAACTGCCCGCATTGCTGCTGGTGGAGCACCTCTGGCCGACATCACAAGGGCCTCTGTGCAGGCGCTGCTTACTACACTTGAGACCGACCGGACTACCAAACAGGCGAAACTCAACCTCCTCACCAATGCTCTCATCGTTCTCGATGAACTGCGGGTAGTGGTGGATACGCTGATAGAGAATCTTTGGGATGATATAGACCATGCCGGACAAGGAATGCCTAAGGGTGCAAAAAATGATTTCAAGCGTTCGTGGGGAATCATCATCAGCCATGTGGCCAATAATTCTATCGTCAATGTAAAGTGTGTGGATATAGATACCAATGTCATTTTGGCAGGCGTTTCCCTCCGTATAGGTTTGGAAACCGGAATAGGTGGCGCAAAAGCTACCAGCAATGCTCATGGCGAGGCCATCATGCACTCCGTAAACATCGGCGATACTTCCATAAATGCCACGTTGGCCTTGTACAACAAGCTTTCTCGAGCCATCACCCTGGTAGAAGACGAGGAACAGACCATTGTCATGAAATTGAAGAAAACGCCCATAGAAATATAGTTTTTCCCGTTCTTGATGTGCTGATGATTTAGTAATATTGCCAATCATCAGAGAATATGAAAAGAGGACTCTATATAGTATATGCATTTTTGTTTTTGATGAATGCCATCAATTGCAAGACCACCAAGCCATCCGCCATCGGCTCTGTTAATGATAGGGATAGTGTGCAAGCATCGAATAAAATCGTTCAGGGTACAAAAGCAACTAAAGTTGAAGGTGTTTATGGAGAAAATATAATACCTGGACTAATCGGATTACCACCTTATCGGGTTTCAATATCTTTTTACAGTATCGGTTCCGGCATCAATCACCAGGCATTGGAAAAATGGAAAACTTTTGTTTCCGATTTCGAAAAGGCCCAAAATGTCAAGATTTCCGTTGAAGAATACCATTGGGGTAGGGAGGGAGAGGTTGATTTTTGCCTCCCCATGATAAATATCATAAAGGATAAGCAGCAAACCTTTGTGCGGCAACTCAAAGAGGCCTTTGCCAATGAAAAAATGGTTACCATAACGGAATATTGCAAGTACATTCATAGGAATCAACAACTAAAAATAACTCATTGAAACTGAATGAACATGAAAAAAGTCATGTCTTGTTTCCACGATTTTTATTTTCTTTGCCCCGCATAACAAATAAATAACACTATATATTATGAACGAATACGGAATGAAATCTGATAGCGCTTCCTTAGAGGCTCTAGGATTACAGCATGTTGCCAATGCTTATTGGAATTTAAGCCCGGCAGAATTGGTTGAAGAAACCATCCTCCTCGAACAGGGAGTTTTGACTGATACCGGTGCTTTGGCAGTGGATACAGGTAAATTTACAGGCCGTTCGCCTAAGGACAAGTTCATTGTCTGCGATGAAAAGACCGAAAACGCCGTTTGGTGGGGCGACATAAACATCAAGTTCGATCCGGCCAAGTTTGATAAATTGTATGATCGGGTTTGTGCTTATCTTGGCGGAAAGGATATTTATATAAGAGACTCCTTTGCCTGTGCCGACCCTGAATTCAGATTGAATGTACGAGTTATAAATGAAACTCCTTGGCAGAATCTTTTTGCCAATAATCTTTTCCTCCGCCCAAACGAGGATGAAATCATGAGCATCGTTCCAGATTGGACCATCATCGCTGCTCCTGGCTTTATGGCCGACCCAAAAATCGATGGTACCCGCCAAGCTAACTTTGCCATCATCAACTTCACGAAAAAAATCATCCTTATCGGAGGCACGGCCTATACCGGCGAAATAAAGAAAGGCATTTTTTCTGTGTTGAACTTCGTTTTGCCACACGAAAAGAAGGTTCTTTCCATGCATTGTTCTGCCAATATCGGCAAGGATAACGATACCGCCATTTTCTTTGGTCTGTCAGGCACCGGAAAGACCACTCTTTCTGCTGACCCAGAAAGAAGTTTGATAGGTGATGACGAGCATGGATGGTCGGATAAATCAGTATTTAATTTCGAAGGCGGTTGCTATGCAAAATGTGTCAGCCTCACCCAAGAAAAGGAGCCTCAAATATATGATGCCATCAAGTTTGGCGCCTTGTTGGAGAACATTGAATTTCATGAAGGAACCACTCGTGTAGATTTCGAAAATATCACAAAAACCGAGAACACCCGAGTGGCTTATCCCATTGAATTCATTCAGAACAGCGTTACTCCATCCATAGGAGACATTCCTAAGAATATCTTCTTCCTCACTGCCGATGCATTTGGTGTGTTGCCTCCTATTTCCAAGCTCAATGCTGGCCAGGCAATGTATCATTTCATATCGGGCTATACAGCAAAAGTTGCCGGAACGGAAGTTGGAATTACCGAGCCTCAAACCACTTTCTCCGCTTGTTTCGGTAAGGCATTTCTTCCATTGCACCCTACCAAATATGCCGAACTTCTTGGAAAGAAACTGAAAGAAAATAAAGTAAATGTCTGGTTGGTCAATACGGGTTGGTCAGGTGGTTCTTATGGTGTAGGCAGTAGAATAAAATTGTCCTATACCCGTGCCATCATTACCGCAGCTCTGAATGGGGAGTTGGACAAGGTTCATTTCGATACCTTGCCTATTTTTGGTTTGGAAATGCCAAAAGCCTGCCCTCATGTTCCTGCTGAAATATTGAATCCAAGAAATACTTGGGCAGACAAGAATGCTTATGATGCAAAGGCTAATCAGTTGGCCGCAGCCTTCGTCAAGAACTTTGAGCAATATGCAGAATTTGCCAATGACGAAATTCTTTCAGCTGCACCAAAAGTAGCCGAGAACGCATAAATTCATTTTATAAGTCCTCACACGATTAACGATTGTGTGAGGATTTTTTTATGGCTGATGTTAATAAAAAAAGTTATTAACATTGGTATATTTCATGAACAACAAAGGCAGCTTATTAGTAATTTTGCAGCACTTAAAAATCACAAGATGTTCAACAAAAAAATACTATTTTCTTTAAGTCTTTTCATCGGGTTGTTTGTTGGAAACAAATCAACTGCACAAACTTTCTATGGAGATGTTCAATTGGGTTATTCTCCTAATTTTTCCTCCTTGAATCCTGATAACTCGTTCAGCTCCGCCATGGTTTGGGTGCCTCTGAAAGTTACCGGTTCTTTTGGTAAAGGTTGGAATTATGGAGTAACGGCAGGTTATTTCTTCAATGACTTTTTCGGTTTCGAAATGGGAGTAAATCAATTTACAGGCAACAATTATTCCAATTCTCAAGTTCAATTGGCAAGTGGTATTCCTGCTTATACTCTAGATCAAACCAATTATGGAAGCATGTTTAAACTTTGCCCCGCCCTCAAGTTTTCCACTTTTGATGGAAAGATAAAACCATACGATGACAATAGACCAAAGGATGGTGGCAGTTTTGTAGATTATTATGCAAAAATCGGTTTGGATATTGGCATTATCAATAATATCTATTCAAACCAGAATGTAACTTATAATCTTGGGCCAGCTCCAGTGGTATATAACTCCACAATTGTTTATTCTGGCGGTTCAGCAACAGGATTCAACCTCAAGTTGGGAGCCACTTTCAAACAGAATGACCATATGTTTTTATGGGCAGAAATAGCTTTTGTAACCAATTATTTTTCTCCTGATAATGGATCGAAAACTGGCTTTACCGTCAATGGTGTCAATCGTATGGATAGTTTGACTGTGAGTTCCCGTGAAATTAATTTCGTTGATATAAAAGGCCATGATGCGAGGGGAACAGATAAGCCATCGGAAGCAGTAAGAACAAGTTATTCTTTCAATAGCATTGGTATCAATGTTGGTATTGAATATAGAATTCCACGTGCGCGTGGCATTAGAAGATTCATGAATTAATTCAATATAAATGGCTGAAGAAAAAAAAGAAAAGTGGACAACGTTTCTTGCTATCTCTACAATCTTAATCGCAGTTTGTGCAACGCTTTCGACCTTCAAAGGCGGAGGCTTTAGCACTCAATCATTGCTAAACCAATCGAAAGCTTCCGATGAATGGGCACATTACCAATCAAAAGGTATAAAGGGTTATCTTTATGAACTTCAAAAGGATAAATTGCAGTTGGAGCTGGATATGATCAACAAGGAAAACCTTAAACCGAACGTTTTGGAAGAATATGAAACGAAGATTGCATATTATTCAAAGAGCATCAAAAAATACGAAGAGGATAAGAAGGAAATATCAGCCTTGGCAAAGTCATACGAAGACCAGAGAGATGAAAACAAGGCACATTCAAAAGCATTTGGAATTGCTGTTATTTTCTTGCAGGTTTCCATATTACTGTCGTCCATTTCAGCCTTATTGAAAAAGAAATATATTTGGTTTCTAAGTCTTGCCATCGCGGTAGTTGGCATTTTCTATTTTGTTGATGGATTTCTATTGTTTATTTAGATTTAACCTGATTAATTTTGGAGGTTGACATAAATCAAAATGTAGTCAATTGTTTTTTGTTTGTAACATATTTCAACCATATATTCCTCAAAATAAATGGAGGTAATTTTGAGTAGTTCCATTATATTTCCACCTTTAGAACATGCTCAAAAAGATGGTTTGCTAGCTAGTGGAGGCAATTTGTCGCCAGATACTTTAGAGTTTGCTTACCGATCAGGGATTTTTCCTTGGTATAATGAAGATGAGCCAATACTTTGGTGGAGTCCAGATCCAAGATTTGTACTTTATCCTAAAAACCTAAGAATAAGTAAAAGCATGAAGAAGGAATTGCGGAATAATAAATTTCGTTTTTCAATAAATGAAGCATTTCCTCAAGTTATAAATGCCTGCCGAATGCAATACCGACAAGGGCAGGATGGAACTTGGATTGGGAAAGAAATGGAAGCAGCATACAATCATTTACACCGTGCAGGTCTTGCTCATAGCGCAGAATGCTGGCTTGGCAACGACTTGGTCGGAGGTTTATACGGCGTTAAATTGGAAAAGGTGTTTTGTGGTGAAAGCATGTTTAGCATTGAATCCAATGCAAGCAAATTTGCATTCATCAAGTTTGTGCAGATATTGGAAACTGAAGGCATTAAGTTGATAGATTGTCAAGTATACACCGAGCATCTCGAAAGCTTGGGAGCAGAGATGATTACAAGAAAGGATTATCTGAAATACCTGAAATGATTTTCTTTTATTCAGTATAATCAATCAGAATTTTATTCTATAACCCCTTCATTTGTAAAGATGAATTCCTTCGTCATTTCATTTACATCAAGAAGTATGTGGTCATCACGATTTATTGTGCCGGCAAGAATTTCTTTGGAGAGTTCATTAAGCACTTTCTTTTGCATTACCCTTTTCAATGGTCGTGCACCAAACTGTGGATCATAGCCTAGTTCTGATAACCATTCAATAGCTCCAACGGTAGCATTAAGATGAATACCATTTTGCTCCAGCATTTTACTGATGTTCTTGAATTGTATTTCCACTATTTCAAGAATGTTTTCTCTAGTCAATGGAGTGAACATGATGATTTCATCGATGCGGTTGAGGAATTCAGGTCGAATGGTTTTCTTCAGCAAATCAAATACTTTTACTTTTGTAGATGCCATGACTTGATCCTTATTTAGGTCATTCAATCCTTCAAAACTTTCTTGAATTATGTTGGAACCCAAATTGGAAGTCATGATGATGATTGTATTTTTGAAGTTGGCAGTTCTCCCTTTGTTATCTGTCAACCTGCCATCATCCAAAACTTGCAATAAGATATTGAACACATCCGGATGAGCTTTTTCTATTTCATCCAAAAGAACCACAGAATAAGGTCTTCTTCGAACTGCTTCCGTCAACTGCCCGCCTTCATCATAACCGACATATCCTGGAGGTGCGCCAATCAATCTTGAAACAGTATGTCGTTCTTGATATTCCGACATGTCTATTCGTGTCATCGAGTTTTCATCATTGAAAAGGAAATCTGCCAAAGCCTTAGCCAATTCAGTCTTTCCAACACCGGTTGTTCCAAGAAATATGAATGAACCTATTGGTCTTTTGGCATCCTGTAGTCCGGCTCGGCTTCTTCTTACCGCATCTGAAATTGCTTCTATCGCCTCATCCTGACCAATGACTCGATTGTGCAATTCCTTTTCGAGATGAAGCAATTTTTCCCTTTCGCTTTGAATCATTCTTGTAACAGGAATACCAGTCCAACGCGAAACAACGCCAGCAATATCTTCTGCATCCACTTCTTCTTTTATCAATGCATTGCCACCTTGGCTTTCATCCAGTTGTTTCTTCAAATCATTCAACTTTTGTTCAGCTTCCTTGATTCTACCATATCGAATTTCAGCTACCTTTCCATAATCACCAGCTCGTTCTGCCTGCTCAGCTTCAATTTTAAAATTCTCTATTCCCTCTTTCAGGTTTTGAATGTTTTCAACTACAGCACGTTCACTTTCCCAACGGGCTTTTATGTCCGATCTCCTGTCATTCAGTTCGGCCAACTCCTCATTCAAGTCCTTTAATCTTCGTTCATCATTTTCTCTTTTTATGGCTTCTCGCTCAATTTCCAACTGCATTATTTTCCTTTGTATGGCATCCAATTCTTCTGGAACGGAATTCATCTCCAAGCGCAATTTCGACGCTGCTTCATCCATCAAGTCAATAGCTTTATCCGGCAAGAACCTATCTGAAATGTAACGCTCTGACAATTCAACCGCTGCAATGATCGCTTCATCTTTGATACGCACTTTATGATGCGTTTCATAGCGTTCCTTCAAACCCCTCAAAATAGATATCGCATCCTGTGTATCCGGTTCTTCCACCAAAACCTTTTGAAACCTTCGCTCCAATGCTTTATCTCTTTCAATGTACTTTTGATATTCAGATAGGGTAGTGGCCCCTATCGCCCTCAAGTCCCCTCTTGCTAAGGCAGGTTTCAAGATATTAGCAGCATCCATGGCACCTTCGCCTCCTCCAGCCCCTACCAAAATATGTATCTCATCAATGAACAAGACGATATCTCCTTCGGCGCTGATGACTTCTTTTATGACTGCTTTCAGGCGTTCTTCAAACTCGCCTTTATATTTTGCTCCGGCTACCAAGGCACCCATATCCAAGGAATAAACCTGTTTCGATTTCAAGTTCTCGGGAACATCGCCATTGATGATTCGATGTGCCAACCCTTCGGCAATGGCGGTCTTGCCCACACCAGGTTCTCCTATCAGCACTGGATTATTCTTCGTTCTTCTCGATAATATCTGCAACACTCGCCTGATTTCCTCATCCCTTCCGATGACTGGGTCCAGCTTGCCTTGACGAGCCAGTTCATTCAAGTTCTTGGCATATTTGTTCAATGAATTATAGGTGTCTTCGGCCGTGGCACTGGTCACTTTTGCACCCTTTCTCAAGTCGGTGATGGCAGCTTTCAAATCTTTCTCGGTCACACCACTTTCCTTGAGCAGCTTTGCCACCTTTTCCTTGCCTGCCAAAATCCCCAACAGCAGATGTTCCACCGAAACGAACTCATCCTTGAATTCCTTGAGATAGCTCATCGCCTTTTGCAGGCATTGGTTGGCATCAGTAGAAAGATAAGGAGTGCCTCCGCTCACCTTGGGGTAAGAATCGACGATGACATTCAGCGAATTCTCAAACCTGTCGAGGTTCACATTCAGTTTCTTCAATATGAAAGGTATCACGTTCTCATCTACAGACAAAATACCCTTCAGGATATGCCCCGTTTCTATGGCCTGTTGGCCGTTATCTGTTGCAATTTGCTGCCCTTCCTGAACAGCTTCTTGCGATTTGGTTGTGAATTTATTAAAGTCCATAGTATTATTTTCCCCTCCGCCTTGCAAATGCTCTGCCAATGGCAAAACCTGACCAAACTCACGCAAATTTGTCAAACCAACCCCAAATTTGACAAATCGCCCTATCACTCAAGCATAATTTTCCACTATCCTCCCAAACTCCTAATTCCTAATTTTAAACTCCTAATTCTTTTAAGGAGCCTATGTTCGCTTCTCGTCCCATCTGCGTCCCGCTATCCGCTGTAGCCGCTGCATCCTCATTTCCGACACCAAGCAGCGGGCTGCCGCTACTATCGGGGCTAGTTTTGACGGCAGGTTGCCTCGAAACAGCCTTGAAGACAGGGATTTAAAATTTCTTCCAACCATATTAAATGAATAATCACTGCAAAACAGGTTTAGAATCGTTTTGCCAAACGGTACCGTTACGACCTCGAACGGTACCGTTTAAACCTCAAACGGTACCGTTTCGACCTCAAACGGTACCGTTGCGACCTCTAACGGTACCGTTTGAACCTCAAACGGTACCGTTACGACCCCAAACGGTACCGTTGCGACCTCTAACGGTACCGTTTGAACCTCAAACGG
>CAIWCG010000079.1 GCA_903911135.1 uncultured Bacteroidota bacterium | reverse complement strand
CTTGCAATATCTTCAACTTTTTTCTGTAACTCAATCTTAGATAAGTTCATCATTTCACTTGAATCCTCTTTTACCAATTTCTGTAAAAAACAATAACAAACTTTATCTTTTTGGTCTTGACTATAATTAGAATCCTTTAAACCATCTATACAACCGTTATAAAAATGATCCTTAAATTCTTTATCCCAACCAACAATAGCAACAACTTCAATAGAAACATCAACTGCACTCAATAAACTTGGGTTTTTAATTCCAAGAAAATAGCTAGTATAATCGTCTGTTTTAATTTGTACAAGTCCTTCCTTTGTATTTAATGTTGAATATAATGTGCTCCAAAAAAAATTGTTCTTATTAATAAACAAATTGATATTATATTCATCACATAAATAAACATCAATATTGGATGATCCAGGAGGTATTTGAATACTTGCTAAAACCTTATCAGTAATACCTGTTGAAGAAATAACTGAACCAATTGGACCCGTATATGCTAATGCTAATTTAGCTGTTAAATTTTCAGCTAGATTTAGCATTTGAGCTCCATTATTGTTTCTGCTAGTGGTGAATGAGTAATACCATTCTAGCGTATTAGCAGGCAAACTAATTGGAATTACATTTCTACTTTTACCATTGAGAGTAACTGTTTTTTTTACAATTGTTACGGCTTTATTTTGCCCAAAAATCATCAAAGGTAATAGTAGAATCAATAGTAAATTTAGTTTTTTCATAATATTGAGATTTAGTTTTTTATCAATGACATTGATAGAATTGGATGAATTTCACGGCCATTACTTGCCATGCCCTTTTGTCCATGTAAAAAATCATAAAAACTGACACCGGTTATCTTGACAGGTATAGGTTCTTTCGGATGTTTAAGTTTAGAAGTTGGATGACCTATATTTTCTCTAAACCACTTATTAAGTTCAACAAACAGATTATATCTACTCGTATTTTTAACCTCGTCACACTCATCACTAATTAGTTCTCCAACCATTGTTTCATTAGTATTTATGTCCTTTAAAACAATATGAATGTCTTTGTCATTTTCTTTTTTGAAAGCAATTATTAAACAATTTAATGAATACAAAGTATCTTCATATCTACTTCTTTTTCCAGTTTGACTATTTGGTATATTAATAATTTTTATTTGCTCTCCAATTGTACTTGGTACTATATAATTAAAGTTAATATCAATTGTATCAGGATCTGAAAGTGTTTTAACAGACCATCTTTCTTCCCCACAATTTTGAGCCATTATTTTCGGTGTATTAAATACTAAAACATTTATTAGTAGCAATGTCAAGATTATAACTTTTTTCATGTCTTTAAGTTTTTATTTGGGAAACAAAATTAAGAAATTTATTGGTATTGCAGGTCTTGGGGAAAGAAAACGATACTATATATATAGTGTCAAGAATTGGTTTTTGGGCTGAAAAGTTCAAAATAGGCTTAGTGCAAACCATCTAAGCCCCAAACGAGGTCAAAATATGCTTAGATGATTTGCGCTAAGGTCCAAATGAATCGAAATGGAGCTTAGATGGTTTGCGCTAAGCTCCAAATGAGGTCAAAATAGGCTTAGATGGTTTGCGCTAAGCTCCAGATGAGGTCAAAATAGGCTTAGATGGTTTGCGCTAAGCTCCAAATGAGTTGATGTGGGGCTTAGATGGTTTGCACTAAGCTCCAAATGACAATATTTTGCTGTTTTACATTTTTTTACGACCCTAAAAAAATTATTTTCATTTATTTTTCAAAACATGGGAAGGGCTGATATGAACCAGTCTAGGGATGCGAAATGTCGGATTTGCTGGAAAATAAAGGCTTTTCTTGGAAATTACCAATAATTTTATTTGTAGTTTTACGGCTCATTAAATAAATAAAAAAATGGAATTATTAAGATTGACAGAAACCCAATTGATGGATTCACATTATATCCATCCTCGCAAAATCAACTTCTTCAACGACATGGATGGCAAGATGATTGCCGGAAATATCGGCGGAATATTGACTCCCGTGCAGTCGTATCTGGAGCCTGCCGGAAACAATTATAAGAATTATTACAACGATTTCGCCACCTCCTTGGTGAACAAGGAAAGTGCGCGAATAGTAACCGATGGCGAGATAGCCATCATCAAGCCGGAGCTGCATCAGGTGGCCAAGGAAGTGGACTTCCGTTCGGGGCTGAAATCGGCCATCGGCCATCAGATTTTCCCTGAAGGTTTGGCCTATATAAATGGCATCACCAAAACCAACATTACCGAACGGATGACGGTGATAGCGGCCGGTTTGATGGCCAACGCAGGGCTTTATCCGGGCCTTGGAGTATCCGTGACGAACCTGAAAATAACCTATACCACCGATAGAACGAATTACCTGAACGACCTAGGGATAGTGGGCACCAAAAGGACCAATCTGGAGTCCTTGGAGATGATTTATAACGAAGCTTTTTCGGATGCCGTTGGCGACTTGTCGAAACTGTATCGCCACGAACCTGGAATGGCTGCCAGCTACTGGAATCAGACGCTTTTGTTGCCTTATGTAAGTCATACACACGAGCATTTCAACGGGATAATGGCAGCAGGAGAGTTGATAACGGTGAGGACTCGCGAATTTTTCGATAATACCCAGATAAAAGTCGGCAGCCTGACGGCAGCAGCAAGAATTTCGGCAGGAATAGTCATTGCCCCCATAGACCCTTTTACCGATCCATTGACGGTAGTTGGAATAAAAAACCGCACCGGCAATGCCTGGACTCATGGCGGCGAAACCGGAACGATATTGATGCTGAAAAATGAAAGCCCAGGCCCTGCAAAATGGGACATAGACATCATTGACTAAATAAATTATCAAGCAATAAAAAAGCCGCTGCAAATGATTGTAGCGGCTTTTTTGTTTTATCAAGCTTGATGATGTTCAGGCTTGAAATGGCGGAAAGATTTGCTTTAATATTTTGTGGCGGTAGGTTTGGTATTTATTTTATTTGTATTTTTGCAGTATGTTTTTGGTGGGTATTTGGTGGAAATGGGGTTAAACTTTGGGAGGCAGTTGGGGTCTACATAAATTATAAGAATCGTGATGGGGAAAAGAATTTTAGGCGTTTTGATGTTGATGCTGCTGGTGTCGGGGGTGGTTTTTGCCACTCATAACAGGGCAGGATTCATCACCTTCAAGTCTATCGGAGGCACGAATTGTTTGTGCGATTCTTTTACCATCGTTACCTATACCCGTACTTCGAGCCAAGCCGACAGGCCTTGGTTGCCCATCAGTTGGGGTGATGGCACATCCGACTCTTTGAGGCGAACCGCGAAGTATGATTTGGGGTCGAATTATCCCGATATCAGCGTGAACATTTATAATATTGATGGGAGTTACCATTGCTTTCCTGGGCCCGGGACTTATACCGTTTCCATTGAGGATCCGAACAGGAATGCGGATGTGCGGAATATTCCGAGTTCGGTGAATGTTCCGTTTTATATCGAAACGACGGTTACGATTGACCCGTTCGTGGGTTGCGACAATAGTCCGGTTATCTTGAATCCTCCCATCGATGTGGGATGTATCGGGGAGATTTATACTTATAATCCGAATGCTTATGATCCTGATGGGGATAGCCTTTCTTATAAATTGGTTCCATGCCGTGGTGCCAACGGGGCTTATATTTCGCTTTACAATTATCCTTTGGGGACGCAGTATTTTACGTTGAATCCCGTTACAGGCGATTTGGTTTGGGATACTCCGAGGAATACTTTTGCTGATTCGATAGATGCCGGTGAATGGAATGTGGCGATAGTGATAGAGGAGTGGCGGAAAACTTCTACCGGGCTTTATATCAAGATGGGTGAGGTGACGCTGGATATGCAGATTACGATTCGTCCATGCAAGAATACTCCCCCTGTCATTCAGCCGCTGCATGATACCTGTTTGGTGGCTGGCGGAACGGTGCATTATCTGGTTCGGGCTACAGATGCCGATGGCGATGGGATAACCTTAAGTGCAAGTGGAGGGCCATTTTTGGTTTCTAATCCTGCAACGTTTCCGCAGGTGTTTGGGGTAGGTAGCGTGCAGGGGAATTTCTATTGGAATACGGATTGCCAGAATATCAGGAAGGCCCCTTATGTGGTTTCTTTCAAGGCTATCGATAATGACAATCATTTTCCTTTTGAATTTCCTCCTACTGATTTGGTTGATTTCATGAACGTGAACATAACGATAGTAGCGCCTCCTCCATATAATCTCACTGCTCAACCAAGAGCCAATTCCATTGATTTGAAATGGAATGAAAGCCCATGCCCGAATGCGCTGGGGTATAAGATTTATAGGCATGTAGGACCATATAACGGTACCCTTTCTTGCTGTCCTCCAGGAGTTCCGAAAAGTACCGGATTTGTTTATGTGGGTTTGGTGAGCGGGGTATCTGATACGGTCTTTAATGATGATAACCATGGATTGGGATTGAACCATGGGATAACTTATTGTTATGTGGTGACGGCCTTCTTTGCCGACAGCAGTGAGAGCTGCGCCTCTAATCAGGCGTGTGCCGAACTAAAGAAGGATTCGCCCATCATTACGAATGTGGATATCAGAACCACCAATACGGATAGCGGCAAGATTTATATCGCTTGGGCAAAGCCAAACCAATTGGATACGGTGAACCAATATCGTGGGCCATTCAAATATAAGATTTATCGATCGGATGGATTCTTTGGAAATAACTTGGTTTTGATTGATTCCACCGCCAGTTCGGCCTTATTGTCTTTTACGGATACGATTTATTACGACACCCTGCATAACCCATTGAACACAAAGGATAATCCATGGTCTTATCGGGTGGAGATTTATAATCATGACACCTTGATAAACAAATCGCAGATTGCCTCATCGGTATTTCTTACTGCTACTCCTACCGATAATCAGATTAACCTTTCATGGGATTATAATGACGAATGGATTGATACGCTGTTTGCGATTTATCGTCAGAATCTTATCACTCCTTCACAATGGGACTTTATTGGGACAAGTACCAACACTACCTATGCAGATGACAGCATTGCCAATGCCATCGAACGTTGCTACTTTGTGCAAACGATAGGGCATTATAGCGATTCCGGTTTTGTGTATCCGATCATTAATAATTCGCAACGAACCTGTGCCACTCCTCGTGATAACATTCCTCCTTGTTCGCCGAACGGTTTGGTGGCAACTCCAGGGTGCCTCATCTATCAGGATGTGGTTACATGGAACAATCCGAATAACAGTTGTGCCAATGACGTGATGGGATACTTCGTTTATTATTCGCCGGAAATCAATGGAACATATTCTCTAATCGCTACGCTGCACAATGCCACCGATACCATCTTTACCTACGACAACGACAATTCTATAGCAGGATGTTTCAGGATTACCGCATTTGATTCATCGGGAAATGAAAGCCGAACTCCGGTAGAGATTTGCGTTGACAATTGCCCCGTTTATGTTTTGCCAAATGTGTTTACCCCCAATGGCGATGGCATCAATGATTTATTCCATCCGTTCCCATATTCCTATGTCAAGGATATCGACATCAGGATTTTCGACAGATGGGGAATTCTTATGTTCAAGACTACGGATCCACATATCAATTGGGATGGCATCAATGCAAGCACCAAAAAGGAATGTCCTGATGGTGTGTATTTCTATATCTGCCATGTGCATGAGATACATTATGATGGCATCAGAACCCGTGTGTTGAAGGGCAACATAGAGCTCATCAAGGAGAAATAATTAATCAATAATTTTAAATTTATGTTTACTGGAATCATTGAAACCACCGGTGTGGTGAGGCGTATAGAACAAGACAAGACCAATATCCGTTTTTTCATCGAAGCGGGTTTCATTCATGAGCTGAAGATTGACCAAAGCATTGCTCACAACGGCGTTTGCCTTACGGTGGATGGCATCAGCGAAGGGTTATATTCCGTTACCTGCATCGAAGAGACGCTGCTGAAGACGAATATCAGGACGTGGAAGGTGGGCACAATGGTGAACTTGGAGCGAAGCATGTTGATGAACGGAAGATTGGATGGGCACATGGTGTATGGGCATGTGGACCAAACGGCCATTTGCACCCAAGTGGATGACAAGGACGGGAGCAAGGTCTTCACCTTCAATTATGATGCTACCAAAGGCAATGTGACGATAGAAAAGGGGTCGGTTAGCATCAATGGCGTGTCGCTTACGGTCATCAATAGCGGTAATGGCGCCTTTTCGGTGGCCATTATTCCTTATACTTTCGAGCACACGAATTTCAAGTTTATGGAGAAGGAAAGTGTGGTGAATCTGGAGTTTGATGTCATCGGGAAGTATGTTTCAAGGTATTTGAAACAGATGATGTCGAGGTAGTTTTCCATTTTTTTCGGTTATTTCATGATGATGATGGCGTCGCAAGGGCTGATGCCTTTATCTTTATGATGGGTTTTGACCAATGCTGATAATAACATCATGCGGGCTACCTGCCATGGGACCTAGCCCTGACATGCCCAGCTTATCCTGCCATTGCGAAGGCCATTTTGTTTGGCGGCAGATAATCGATGGCTGGCAGGTGGCAACAGGATGCGTGAGGAGGATGGCGGCTCCTTATTGATATTATTACTGTTTAATTATGAATGATGAGTTTTAAGGGCCTTTTATGAGTGTCAAATAGCCGCATTGGCGAGAATAATGGTCGAACACGTCGGTCATTTCTGCTATCCAGTAATAGGTGCCGTCAGGGGCCATGAGTCCGGTTTGGAGCACATGGCCATCCCATCCGCCATTGATGCCGGTCCACTCATAAACCAGCATTCCCCATCGGTTATAAATTTTGGCTTTCAAGTCGATGAAGCCTTTTGCGTCTATGGTCCAAAAATCGTTTTTGCCATCGCCATTCGGGGTGAAGACATTGGGGATGAAGAGGTAGCACACCTCTATATTGATGACTATGGGCACGAGATGGGTTTTGCAAACGCCCGTATTGCTCATGATATAGTAGGTGACGGGCTGCAGCAACTGGGGTGTATTGTAGGAATATCCGATGTTGAAAGGCGCAGTGGAGGTGTCGGAGGCATACCATTCGATGTTTTGGTTTCCTGTGGCAGTCAAGGTGATGGCGGCACCATAGCACACGGTGGTGTCGGGCCTTATCGGTTCATCATTGGGGATGACATGGATGGTAAGGGTGTCCTTGGCCTTGCATCCGATGGTATCGGTGGTGTTCAGGGTGTATAAACCGGATTTAAAGACGTTAATGGACAGCTGTGTTGAGGTATCAGGTAACCATTTGTAGGTGGCCATGCCTATGTTGGCATCCAATGTTAGGGAATCTCCACCGCAGAATGTAATGGGGCCAAGCGGGGTGATGTGTGCCAATGGTATGGACTGTCGAATTAAGATACTGTCGATGGCGGTGATGTTGCAATAAGTGGTAGAGCAGCTATATGTTCCGGTATTGTGGACATATTGCGTGAAACTGCTGCCATTAAGCGGAGCAGCCCATTGTATGATGCTCAAAGGATTAGTATTGACGGTTATCTTGACGGAATCTCCAGGGCAAAAGACAGTATCAGGCGATATGGTCAAGGATGGCGGAGTATATGCGGGAGTTACCGTTACCGTAATGGTGTCGTTGGCAGTGCATCCATGCGAATCGGTGGTGATAAGGGTATAATGCCCACTTTGATTGATGGTAATGGCAGTGTCAGCTATGCCCATAGGGTTCCAAAGATAGGTAGCCATGCCAGAGTTTCCAGTTAGGGTGACAGAATCGCCGGCACAAAAGGTAAGAGGGCCATTCGGAGTGATATGAGCCAGAGGATTGGAAGTGCTGATGACGATGGTGGCGGTAGTAGTGATGCCGCAAGAGGTGATATTGCAAACATAAGTGCCTGCATTGTAGATGGTTTGATGTGTGGCATTGCCTGATAAGGGAGCTTGCCATTGTATGGTGCTGCTGGGGTTGGTATTCACTGTAATGACCACCGAGTCGTTAGGGCAAATGAAATTGTTGCTGGCTTCCAGGTATGGTGTGGTATATTGAGTGATGATGATGGTATTCGAAACCAAGACACAATTATTGGTGTCGGTTAATGTGCAATAATAAGACCCAGGTTGATTTACATAAATGGGGTTGTTGTTGCCACCAATGGGACCGCTGGGCCCTTGCCACAAAAAGCTTCCAGCCCCAGAGGATGTTAGCAACACCGAATCGTTAGGACAGATAACCCCACTCGAATCGGAGGTAATGGTAGGCTGAGGTTTTATAGTTACATTGATGTAGGCACTGGCATTGGTGCTTGCCGAACATCCATACGAGTTGGTTTCTGTATAGGAATAGGAACAGGTATAGCCGCCAGGAGAATTGACTACGATGCTGTCATTGGAACTTCCGGTTGACCAAGAAAAGGTAGGAGTTCCATGTGCTACCAATATCACCGAATCACCGCTCGGGCACAAAAGGTTCCGCCCAGTTATGGTCATGGTATATTGCGGTAGGATGGGAACAGGCCACAGCACCACATAAATCGATTTCGAGGCAATGATGGTATCAGTATCGCAGATGTTTATTCTAATCCAAGTGGCAGTGATGTTATACCATCCTGATGCAGTCGGGACAAAGGTATTTATTGGGCATGGAGTTGTTTGAGCATAGGTAATCGTATTTGGAGTTGCAGTCCAATGTACTGTTGAATAAGGTGGGCAGGTATCAGCTCCAAAAGGATTTGAAAGAGTGTCGTAAACATACATCGTGAAGTTGCCTCCAACACAAAACTTGACCGTATCATCATGGTTGGTATCAGAAGGACAAACCATCTTTGGGGCACTATGTGCGAATGCGCTGTCCAATTCGACATGGACGGTATTCGATCGCTTGCATCCATTGGTATCCGTAACGGTGAATGTGTAATTTCCAGATTGAGTGGCGGTAAATGTAGAAGTGTTGCTACCACCTGTTGGCCCAGTCCAGCTTACTTGGTTGTTGCCATAATTGCCTCCTGTAAGCAATGCGGAATTGGGCACACACAAAACGATGGGAACAGTTGTGGTGGCATTGGTGTTGAACCCATGATTGTCTGTGATGGTAGGTACCGCTGGTGGTGGCAATATCTTTACATAAATCGTGTCCGAGGAGGTAAAGCAACCATCCGCTGATGTGATGGTAACGGAATAATGTCCGGTAGTACTCACATTTATTGAACTCGAACCTCCGCCATTAGACCAATGATAAGTAAAGGTTGGGCCAATGTTTCCGCATGTTTTGGTATTGGCATATAAGGTTCCGGATTGACAGAACTTCACGGTATCAGGGCAATCTACCGCTCCATCCCAAATGCAGACAGAGTTGGCAGGCCTGTTGCATCCCCCTCCTGATCTTTTATAAAAATCATATGGTTGGCGGTTCAGGTCTATGCCATTTGCTATGAATCCATCCAAGTTTCCTGAAGTGGTAATGCTTTCATAATTGTCATAATGGGAATCGCTGCAATAGGAAGCTACACAGCCATTCACAGGAATTGCATTATATCCCAATACGGAACTGTTCACTTCAGGAAATATCAAATCCTGATTATAGCTTCCGGTTATCAATGCCTGGTTGTTGCCGTTGATGACAATCCCGGTACCATTTTCCGATTTATGTCCTCCCAATTGTCTGCTCCATTGCCAAGTGCCACCCGAATTAATTTTAGTAACGAAGATGTCCCAATAACCAACGCTGTTAAAGGTCCCTTGCCCATATTGATCGGCATATTGGTTGAAACGGCATTCAAAATTCCCAATGATATAGGCATTGCCACCAGCATCCGTAGAAATGTTTTTCGATGTCACATTGCCATTCGAACCATGAGCAATACTCCAAGTAAGGTTGCCATTTGAAGCATTTAATTTCAAGGCAAAAATCCTGTTCGGATAGGTGTTTGTCAAGGTACTGCTTCCGGCAGGGGTAAAGATGGTCATGGTTCCCTGGAAATCACCAGATACGATAGGATTGCCACCATTGTCAACAGCAATTCCACTTGCCGAATTCAAGATGCCACCACCTGCTCTAACAAACCATTGTTCGGTGCCCGAAGAATTATATTTGACCACAAAAACAGCATTCATCATGTTGTTGTTATGAGTGATATCGAAAGTGATGGTGTCACTGAATTGCCCGGTAATGTAGATGTTTCCACCACCATCACACGCTACGTCAATCCCTCGGTCTGTCAAGTTTCCAGAGCCTTTCTTGGCCCAGAGAAAATTGCCACTACCATCCAACTTCGTAGTGAATATATCCACACTTCCATTCTGACTCGTCAAGTTCGTTGCTCCAAAACTGGCTGTGCCCTTGAATTCGCCCGTAACGATTACATTGCCTGCATTGTCGATGGCAATTCCGTTTCCAATATCACTTTGACTTCCTCCGGCACTCTTTGCCCAAAGACAAAGCCCAGTATTGTCATACTTGGCAATAAAAACATCCTGTGCACCAGAAGCGGTTACCGTATAACCCCCAAAAGTGGCTGTTCCATAAAAGAAACCGGTGATATAACTGTTTCCAGCAGCATCAGTCTTGATGGAAGTGGGCCGGTCCGATCCGCTTCCTCCTGCTTTTTGAGCCCATTGATAAACCCCTGAACTGTTCAACTTAACAAGATATATATCCTCCACGCCGGACGATGTCAAATTATAGGCACCAAAATTTGCAGTAGCCGTGAAATAGCCGGTAGCGTAGGTGTTCCCTGCTCCATCTACTGCAATGTCTATCCCTTCATCTATAGTTATTCCACCCGCTTTCTGTATCCAATATTGCCCTTCGCAGTTCAATGAAAGCAGCAATCCTTGAAGACAAATCAAGAAGATTATTTTTCCAATATTTGGTGTGTTTTTCACTTCACAAAAGTACTTATAATTATTTAATATCCAAGCGTTTATAAAAATAAAGATAAATCATCTATCAAAAGGTCCTATCGTTTCGTTTGTTATCTTCAATACGCATCATCCCGAATAAGTTGCTCCAAAGCCCCATTCTGCTGCATATCTTGAAAGCCAATTATAAAGACTACCCCCTAGGCAATTAACGGTTTACTTCAGCACATCTGGCAAGTTCTCCTTCGTCAATTCCATGCCAGCTACCTTCAGCAAGAACACCGCTTTTCCCTGTTCGAAAGACGACTTCATCTCCTCTTTCAATACCTCCATCAACAAGTCATATTCGCCAAACAACTGCGTGCTCAAACCATTCACCTCCACCCTTATTTCCTTGTTTTTTCTGACCCTCTGAATGAAGTCAATCACATTTTCTGCATAAGCATCCGTCAAGGAATACATGCTGATTTCCACTGTAGCTATCATGATATTTCGTTTTTATTTATCGCAAAAATAGCAATAAAACATCAACCTGCTGTTAACTTTCTTATAGACATACTTCCTGGTTTATCCTATGGGCAGGTTTGGAATCAAGTAAAATATCTACATACCCAAATAGGATGGAAAATCAGGTTAGGATTATCGCTATTTTAATGGCAGTTGAATCTTTTATCCTCCTTTTATTGCGTATATTTGCCCTAATGAAAGAATCAAAAACAGGCAAGGGAATAATTGTTAAGAAACAAAGTATAATATGGAGGCAATAAGCTTGGAAGAAATTGAACAAATGGAGGATTTTATCTTTCATTTGTCGGCCAGTCAAATGATGGAATGGAAAGCGAATCTGAAATTGAATCAGCCATACATATATGAAATGTTCACTAAAAATATCCATACAAACAAGACTACTGATGAGCTGGATTTTCTGTTTCGTATGGTCTTTGTTACGCTGAAATGTTTTGATGCTTACGGTGTTAAACTACCTCGTTTCCTTGATAAGGATATTGGAAAAGCGGATAAAAGATGGAAGTCGCTTATGATGCAAGGCGAAGGTCAAATTCACTACCAAAATCTGATGAGAGTGGGGGATACTGTCAAGCAGGGATTGATTTGTAAATTCATTTTCGATAAATTTATGCAGAAAGATGCACCTCCCAACGATAGTTCATTAGCTAAAACACAAGTTAAGTTTAATACTTTATGCGTTGTCGTATTGTTATATGGAAGTAAAATAGAAGAGCTGCTTCGCTATCAAAATAACGCTAAGCGAAAAGAATAATTCAACAATTTTAATCAAAAGGAATATCTGCAATACCTAACAGGATGAAAATGCCCCGCTGTGCAGGATTTACAATCCTGCACCATCTCACCATGGATTTCAATCCACTCCCTCCTCGATGCACATAAATGTTTTTGCGTTAAGAAATAAAACAGCGTTTCGTCACGGTGGGCAAAAAAAGCAGTACAGTCCAATCACTTGCCAATATCTCCAATAATTCATAATTTATAACTCATAATTTATAATTTCTTTCCTCCTGGCGGACCTACTGCTGCGTGGCAAAAACGCAGTTTTATTTTAGCAAAAAGATTTGTTGCGATTCTTTTGTTTCTTCTCTTCCAAAGAAAAGAAATTACGGTAACCTTTGCCTCCCTTTGCGAAATCGTCTGCGCCCTTTGCGTGAAAATACCCCCAAATTAAAAGTTCAAAATATTTTACCCACCTTACAGTTTTATTTTCTGCTGAATATCCCCGTTTCTATTGGTCAGCTACCTGCCATTCATCAAAAATATCAAAAAACAACCTTTTATGGAAACATCGAAATGTTAACAGAACCGCAATAATCGACTTCAGGGGCGCAATAATCGAGTTCATGGGCGCAATAATCGAGTTGCTTGGTTTAATAATCGAGTTCATGGGTTCAATAATCGAGTTCATGGGCGCAATAATCAACATGCGACCCAAGGAAATTGGCTAGTTGCATCCAATAATCCTCTTATAGCCCTCCCGAAATTTTATAATATCCCAATTATCATTAAGTTTGCGGCATGAATATACTCGGATTTAACTGTTATGGCCACGATTCGGCTGCTGCCATCATCATCGATGGCAAGGTTGTCTTCGCAATAGAAGAGGAAAGACTCACCCGCAAGAAACATTATGGCGGCATTCCAGTCGAATCCATCAAGGAGTGCCTTCGTTTTGCCAATCTCACCTTGGCAGACATCGACCATGTCACCTTCTTCTGGAAACCCTGGATTTCTTATACCAAAGTGCCCGTCTTTCTGTTCAAATATTTCGATAAAGTGCCCTCGCTCATGCGCGAACAAAGCAGTTTTACCGTAGAAGAAAACCTTGGCATGCTGAATTATCTCGGAAAGATGCGCAATCTCCCCAATACCCTCCGCGAACTCTTCCCGAACGAAAAGAATTTGAAGTTCAAGTTCCATTTACTGGAGCATCATTTCACCCATGCAGCCAGTGCGCTCTTCTGTTCGCCATATGAGGAGGCAGCTATACTCACGTTGGATGGGGCAGGCGAATGGACCACCTCACAATTGTCTTATGGCAAAGGAATTGACATCAAAAAGATAGCCACTGTGGACACACCATACTCTCTTGGGGCCTTTTACCAAGCTGTTTCCCGCCATCTGGGCTTTGCTTTAATCGAAGGACCTGGGAAATTGATGGGATTGTCCTCCTATGGCGACAAAAATGCCGAAGAATACCACCAAATGAAGAAGCTGGTTACCCTCACTGACGATGGTGGTTTCAAATTGGATATGAGTTATATGTCATATCACTACACCCGTAAGTCGGGTGTCAGCGAAAAGTTCACCAAGCTCTTCGGTCCTTCGAAAACGGAGGGAAGAAACTGGACGGACCATGAGAATAATGTGGCTGCTGCCGCCCAACATATCGTTGAGGATGTCATTATTCACATGGCGAACCACCTTCATAAGGTTACGGGCTCCGATAATCTCTGCATGGCAGGTGGTGTGGCCCTAAACAGTGTTACCAATGGCTTGTTGTTGACCCATACTCCTTTCAAGAACATCTTTATTCAGCCAGCAGCTGGCGATTCTGGAACAGCGGTGGGAAGTGCCTTGTATTATAATCATTGTATCTTGAGAAACCCTCGGAATTATGTGATGAAAGACGCCTTCCTAGGTTCGGAATATGATGATGATACCTACGAAAAGGCGATAAAGGAATTCAATTTGCCCTATATCAAGACGAAGGATTACACTACATTCGCTGCCAAGCAGTTGGCTGAAGGAAAGATCATCGGTTGGTTTCAGGGAAGGATGGAATTTGGTCCTCGGGCCTTGGGAAACCGCAGCATTTTGGCCAATCCTTGCTTAGCAGAAATGAAAAACATCCTGAATGCCCGCGTTAAGTTCCGAGAAGGCTTCCGTCCGTTTGCTGCAATCATTTTAGAGGAAGATTGTGGCAAGTATTTCGACAATGATTACCCTAATCCATACATGCTGATGGTTTACAATGTCAAAGAAGATAAGAAAGAATTGTTGCCGGCCATCACACATGTGGATGGAACGGTGAGGATTCAGACCGTGAATGAAACCGAGAACCCACCGATGAGGGAATTGCTGAAAGCGTTCCAGAAGGAGACCGGTGTTTCGGTGCTCATCAACACTTCTTTCAATATAAAAGGCGAACCGATTGTTTGTAATCCTTATGATGCCGTGAGCAGTTTTGACAGGGCCGATATGGACTATCTCATCATCGGCGATTTTGTGGTGGCCAAGAAGGGTCAGCCGGTGCCTACTGTTTAAAATTCAGTAATAATTGTTCTTCCTTCAGGTGAAAGGACAGGCGATGCAATGGACTTCGGCCAACCTTGATGATGGTTTCCCGATGTGCCTTGGTGGCATAACCCATGTTCTTTTTCCATTGATAAATGGGGTAAAGCAAGTCGGCTTCGGTCATGAAATCATCGCGAAAAGTCTTGGCTAAGATGGAAGCTGCCGCAATGCTTAAGTATTTTCCATCGCCTTTTACGATGCAATGATGAGGCAACTGTTGGTATTTCTTGAATCGGTTGCCATCTATCAAGAGCAATTCAGGTTTTGTTTCCAGTCCGTCCAAAGCCCGGTGCATGGCCAGGAAAGAGGCATTCAGAATGTTTATCTTGTCTATCTCTTCATGATTTACGGAGGCCACTTTCCATGAAATGGCATCGCGGATGATCTCTTCTCTCACCTTTTCCCGTTCTTTTAAGGAAAGCTTTTTAGAGTCGTTGATGCTTTTGTTTTGATAATCTTTTGGAAGGATTACTGCCGCTGCAAAGACCGGTCCGGCCAGGCAACCACGGCCTGCTTCGTCGCAACCGGCTTCTACAAATTCATCAGAAAAGGAGGAAAGCAACATGATGATTGGTGCAGCGCATTTTACTTTTCGATGATGGCCTTGATATCAGGCTTGAAGTAGTTGGTGCTTTTCATGATTTTGCCGTCTTCACGGTAAATGGGTAGGCCATTGTCATCCAGTTTCGACATGTTGCTGCGGTGTATCTCGTCAAAGACTTCACCTATCTTGTGCTGCAGGCCATGCGAGATGATGGTTCCGCAAAGGATATACAGCTTATCGCCCAATGCATCGGCAATTTCTACCAAATCTCCATTCAGGCAAGCCTCCAGATATTCATTGTTTTCCTCTTCCATCAATCGATGGCGGAGGCGCACCACCTCTTCGCTCAATGTTGCTGCCGGCTCTTCCTTTACCGGCAACTTAAAGACGATGTGAAACTCCTTAACCTTATTTATTTTCGCTTCCAATGATTCCATTTTCAATGATTTATTAGAGGGCGAAAGTAAACAATGTTTTATTATTGCGGAATGGTGGTAGGGGTAGGCACAGAAACGGGTGAAAGCCCCGAGGAATTGACACCATAGGACCAACCCGCCAATTTTCCATCCTGACCGGGGCAATCCACCTCGGTAACATGGCCTGTGAAGGTATTTATATTAATGATTCCGGCCGGACAATCGGCTGGAATGGCAATGGAAATCTGATGGTCGTTTTTAACAACAGGAACAATGCCCTTCATATTGGTAGAGACGAGCAAGGTAGATTTTACATACTTGGCAGGCTTGAAGCCATAAAACAATCTATTGAGAATGCCAGTCTTATTGGTGAATTTGGCATTAAGAGCCTGTAAAGGTTTGCCCACACTGGCGGTACTTGGCTCGGTAGAGGTGAAGCCAATCAGTTCTACCAAGGTTTTGCTGCCAGCAGCCGTTTCATCTGTAAAGTTTGCCATCAATCTGAGCGCTGCGATAACGGTATTCATCTCTGAAAGAAGGGTATTTTTGAGCGAATCCGTTTTGTCCATCATATAATCGGTGTTTGCCGATTCCAAATTGGTGAAATAGGTGGCCAGTTGCGCAGGTGTTTTGGGCGAATTTGGGTAGCTCGCGATATGTATCACAAGTTTAAGCCCGATTACCTTTATAAATGAGGCCAATGCTGAGGCATCATCGAGAGCAGTCAATTTGGTGAAGACTTCTCTATCTACTTTATAAATTGAAATTGCCATGGTTTATAAATATTTAATTAGGCCGCAAAAATACACTTTTAATTTGTGATACCAGTTAAATAATTTTTTATTATTATTAATTTATCGAAATATTTATACAATGATGACAATCTTACTTTTTATAATCTGCTCGTTATTTTGTAATATAATTTGATAATAAATGAGTATTTTTAGTATGTAATGAGCTATATATACATTTAATATAATCATATAAAAATAATGTTTGATGCATTTCTCCTCCGACATGATGCATTTCTCCTCCGACTTGATGCATTTCTCCTCCGACATGATGCATTACTCCTCCGACTTGATGCATTTCTCTCTCGACTTGATGCATTTCTCCTCCGACTTGATGCATTTCTCTTCCGACTTGATGCAT
>CAIWCG010000078.1 GCA_903911135.1 uncultured Bacteroidota bacterium | reverse complement strand
TCGTTTCGAGGCAACCTGCCGTCGAAGCATAGCCCCGATAGTAGCGGCAGCCCGCTGCTTTGTGTCGGAAATGGGAAGGCAGCGGCTACAGCGGATAGCGGGACGCACCAGGATACGAGAGGAGGATATAGGCTTCAAAAAAGAATCAAGGATGAGGAATGAGTCGGGGAAAAAGAAATTATCACCATTAGTTTTTTTATTTTTGCAGCCGTTTTAAAAATCTGATGAGTAAATACAAGGAATATAAGAATTTGGACTTGCCTGGCATAGGGAAGGAAATATTGGAGTGGTGGGAGCAGGAGAAAGTCTTCGAACAAAGTGTGGCAAACCGTGAGGGCAAGCCGAGCTTTACGTTTTATGAAGGTCCGCCTTCGGCCAATGGATTGCCGGGCATTCACCATGTTATGGCTCGTGCCATCAAGGATATCTTCTGCCGGTATAAAACCTTGAAAGGCTATCAGGTAAAGCGAAAAGGAGGCTGGGATACGCATGGGCTTCCGATAGAATTGAGCGTGGAAAAGACACTTGGCATCAAGAAGGAGGACATCGGCAAAACGATAACCGTGGAGGATTATAACAAGGCTTGCCGCAGGGAAGTGATGAAATACAAGAACCTGTGGGATGACATCACCAAACAGATGGGCTATTGGGTGGATTTGGAGCATCCTTACATCACGTTCGACAATAAATATATAGAGACCGTATGGTGGTTATTGAAGCAATTATATGACAAAGGATTGCTGTATGAAGGTTATACCATTCAGCCGTATTCACCTGCTGCAGGGACTGGATTGAGTTCGCATGAACTGAACCAACCCGGGACTTTCAAGATGGTAAAGGACACCACGGTAACGGCGCAGTTCAAGATAATAGGCAAAGACAATGAATACATATTGGCTTGGACTACCACCCCCTGGACCTTGCCTTCGAACACGGCCTTGGCAGTAGGAAAGGACATTACGTATGTGAAGGTGGCCACTTTCAATCAATACACTTATTTCCCCATCATCGTTTATCTTGCCAAGGAATTATTGCACAAGTATTTCCCTGAAACGAACAAGGATTTGAAGATGGAAGATTATGAACATGGAGCGAAGAACATTCCTTATAAAGTCATTGATGAATTGAAGGGTGAAGCCATGTTTGGATGGAAGTATGAGCAGTTGCTGCCTTATGTTCAGCCGGACAATGGAGATGCTTTTAGGGTCATTGCTGGAGATTTCATCACCACAGAGGATGGAACGGGTGTGGTTCATATCTCTCCTTCATTTGGTGCCGATGACTTTCGAGTGGCCAAGATGAATGGCATAGGTTCCTTGACATTGGTAGACAAGCAAGGCAAGTTTGTGGATGCGGTTACTGATTTTGCGGGGAGATATGTAAAGAATTATAATGATGCCGATGAAAGTTCGCTCGATTATGAACCGGTAGATGTTTCCATAGTCAAGAAACTGAAGGCGGAAAACAAGGCTTTCAAGGTTGAGAAATACGAACACAGTTATCCTCATTGTTGGAGGACGGACAAGCCGATACTTTATTATCCATTGGATTCTTGGTTTGTAAAGACTACTGCGGTGAAAGAACGGATGATGGAACTGAACAAGACCATCAACTGGAAACCGGAATCTACCGGCACCGGAAGGTTCGGCAACTGGTTGGAGAACCTGGTTGATTGGAATCTTTCCCGTTCAAGGTTTTGGGGCATTCCACTTCCTATCTGGGCCAATGAGGACAAAAGCGAATTGAAATGCATCGGCTCGGTTGAGGATTTAAAGAAAGAGATAGAAGCATCCATCAAGGCAGGATTCATGAAAACCAATCCTTTGAAGAATGCCGCTGATTATAATTCCTTTGACTTGCATAAGCCTTATGTGGATACCATCATCTTGGTTTCCTCAAAGGGAGAGAAGATGGTTCGAGAGTCGGACTTGATAGATGTCTGGTTCGATTCCGGTTCCATGCCTTATGCACAATGGCATTATCCATTTGAGAATGTGGAAGACTTCAAGCAGAACTTCCCTGCCGATTTCATAGCAGAAGGAGTGGATCAGACCCGAGGATGGTTCTTTACACTTCATGCGATAGCAGCCATGGTCTTTGATTCGGTGGCTTTCAAGAATGTCATTTCCAATGGTTTGGTGTTGGATAAGAATGGCAACAAGATGTCTAAGCGTCTTGGCAATGGAGTGGATCCTTTCGAGACCATCAATAAATATGGAGCCGATGCCACCCGATGGTATATGATAAGCAATGCCCAACCTTGGGATAATCTGAAGTTTAATTTGGAAGGGATAACGGAAGTACAAAGGAAGTTTTTTGGCACGCTATATAATACCTATTCTTTCTTTGCTTTGTATGCCAACATAGATAACTTCAACTATTCGGAACAGGATATTCCTGTCAGCGAACGCCCAGAACTGGATAGATGGATATTGTCTGAATTGAACTCCTTGATAAAATTGGTGGATGAATGCTATGCCGACTATGAGCCTACTAAAGCAGCACGAGCAATACAGGATTTCACTAACGATTATCTTAGCAATTGGTATGTTCGCTTATCTAGAAGACGTTTCTGGAAAGGTGAATACGAAAAGGACAAGATATCTGCCTATCAGACCTTATATACATGCTTGGAAACCATCTCTATACTGATGTCTCCCATAGCTCCTTTCTATTCTGAAAGGTTGTTCAAGGATCTTAATTCCATAACCAATAAGCATAAGGTAAGCTCAGTTCATGTTGCCGACTTCCCAGTTTATGATACTTCATTAATTGATAAAGGTTTGGAGGAACGTATGGAAATGGCACAAGAGATTTCCTCCATGGTATTGTCTTTAAGGAAGAAAGTGAACATCAAGGTTCGCCAACCATTGAATAAAATCATGCTTCCTGTCTTGGATGCTTCTTTCAAGGATAAAATGGAGGCAATCAAACAGCTCATCCTTTCAGAAGTTAACGTGAAAGACTTGGAATATATCACCGATACCACAGGAATGCTGGTAAAGAAGATCAAGCCCAACTTCAAAGCTTTGGGTACAAAGGTTGGAGGCAAGATGAAACAAGTTGCTGCAGCGATTACGGAGTTCAATCAGGCGGATATTGCCAAGATTGAAAAAGAATTAACCTATGAGTTGAAAATTAATGATGAACCGATAACTATTGCCTTGACAGATGTAGAAATCAGTTCGGAAGATATCCCAGGATGGCAGGTGGCCAACAGCGGTCCTCTCACAGTTGCATTAGATACAACCATTACTGAATCATTAAAAGAGGAAGGTATTGCCAGGGAACTTATCAATAGAATTCAGAACCTAAGAAAAGACAAAGATTTTGAGGTAACCGACAAAATAGAGGTGAAAATCAAACAGCATGATTCTCTTGACAAAGCAATTCTTAACAATAAAGATTATATTTGCACCGAAATTTTGGCAGGTTCATTATTGATGGTAGATGATATTAAGGACGAAATGGCGGATTCGATAGAGGTGGACGAAACAATAAAAACACTTATACTCATAAATAAATTACACAATGGCAACTAAACCAAACAAAGAACAAACCCGATATTCTGACAAGGAATTGGAGGAATTCAGGGAGATCATCAATCAAAAACTTGCTGACGCCAGAAAAGAATTGAACAGCCTGCAGGAAATTCTAACTAACCCAAATGAACATGGCACCGATGATACCGGAAGTTCTTTCAAGATGCTTGAAGATGGCTCTGATTCTACCGCGAAGGAAGATGCCAGCCACATGGCCATTCGTCAAAAGAAGTTCATCGAACAATTGGAAAATGCAATGGTGCGCATAGAGAATAAGACTTACGGCATCTGCAGAGTAACAGGAAAACTCATACCAAAGGAGCGCCTAAGGGCCGTTCCGCATACTACTCAAAGCATTGAAGCCAAAAATAATCAGTACAAATAATCAGTATTGTAATTTCGTTTTCATCAAAAATAAAATTTAATCTGTGAGAAAAGCCCTCATAGCCATATTTCTTGTGCTGATTGCCGATCAGACCTTGAAGATTTGGGTCAAGACCCACATGCTTCGCAATGAAGCAATCAAGATATTCGGCAATTATTTCCAGATTCACTTCATAGAAAACAATGGAATGGCATTTGGAATGGAGTTTCATGGCAGCTATGGCAAGATATTCCTGAGTGTTTTCAGAATCGTAGTGGTGATTGCCTTGGGTTGGTATTTAAAGAATCTTATCAAAGAAAAAGCGCATTCAGGATTAATCATCAGTGGCTCCCTGATATTTGCCGGCGCAATAGGAAACATCATTGACAGTGCATTTTATGGAATGATTTTCTCTCACAGCACCGAATTTGAATTGGCAACCATGTTCCCAGTTCATGGTTATTCCACATTTCTTCATGGCAGCGTGGTCGATATGCTTTATTTTCCGCTACTACATGGTTATTTTCCCGACTGGTTGCCTATTTGGGGTGGCGAAGACTATGAATTTTTCAGGCCTGTTTTCAATATTGCCGACTCGTCCATCACCATTGGTGTTGCACTTATTCTAATCTATCAAAAGAGGTTTTTCCATCATGCCAACCCAGCGGTTGCAGAAGAAACTACCCCTCCAGCTGATGAAACCTCCAACATTGGAACAGAGCCGACAGAGGCCCCTACAGAACTGATAAACGAATAAATTTTTTCTCCGTATAAAATCATCTATCAGGTGATTTAATTTTCTTGTCATGTTTCAGGTTCCAATTTTAATTGCACTTTCAGTTGCCCCAGGTTTAGCCATCGGGATATTCATTTATTGGCGAGACAAATTCGAAAAAGAACCCATACTCATCATGGCCACGTGTTTTATTTTAGGCATGATCAGCATTTTGCCAGCCATCTATTTTGAAAATCTGCCCGACACTTTAGGTTTCAATGAAAATCCATATTCCATCAGCAATACCCTTATCAGCTCCTATTTATTCACCGGATTTGTGGAAGAATTCTGCAAATTTTTCTTCCTCCTCCTGTTTGCCTATCCCAGAAAAGCATTCAGCGAACCTTACGACGGAATCACCTATGCCGTGATGGTCTCCTTGGGATTTGCCACGATAGAAAACCTGCATTACGTTTTGAAGGGAGGCATCGATGTGGCCCTGCTTAGAATGTTCACTGCCGTTCCAGCTCATGCCACCTTTGGCGTATTGATGGGATATTTTACCGGTTTAGCCAAGTTCAGAAATCACAAAAAATCCTATCTGCTACTCGGCCTTTTGGTGGCCACCCTGTTCCATGGCACTTACGATTTCTTCTTATTGCTTCAAATCATTCCAGGTTTATATCTTGGCGCCATCATTTCATTGGTAGCAGGCATCTTGTTTTCCATCAAAGCCATCCAAATTCATTCTAGAATACATAGAATGAGCATCTGATAGCCATTATTACCTTGGAATAAGAGCATTTCTTTTTAAATAGACCTTAAAATCAAAGATAATTACCAATAAAACTTTGGTAGTTGGTAATGTAAGCATGGTTTATGAATAAAGGGGTACAGTTTATGAATAAATGGGTACAGTTTATGAGTAAAGGGGTACAGTTTATGAGTAAAGGGGTACGGTTTATGAATAAAGGGGTACGGTTTAAAAGTAAAGGGGTACAGTTTAAGAGTAAAGGGGTACGGTTTATGAATAAAGGGGTACGGTTTATGAATAAAGGGGTACGGTTTATGAGTAAACTGGTCCATTAATGTCATCGACCGATTTTATTTCCCGTATTAAACTTCCCTTTCGAGGCTAAAATTCCGGATTTTTAATATTTCTGATTAATCAGTTATTTTGATCATCATCAATCATATTTATCGATAATTGCCCATCTTCGGGCTATCATCGACAAATTGTCATCATTAACCTTATTTGAGCTTGATGGGTACAAATCCTGCCGAATCTATCTCTCTAACGATAATTTCGACGGCTTTGTCCTCCCCTTCGGCATCATATTTTGTTTTTAGACTGGAGCCAAAAATCTTCGCCATGCCCTGCCAAAAGGAAGCCACCAACGAACCACGGAGCTCCTTGACCAAATCGTAGGAAGTCTCTCCAGTTTCACGATATACCAACTTGATGAGAATTCTTCCTTGTGTGATGCTCAAGTTCTTCAATTCGGCCTCGAATCGTTCTTTCATAATCTTCTCTTCGCTCTTGATATAGTCCTTTCTTTGGCTTTTGTCCGACATGGTCGCCACATGTTCATTGATCTCGTCGAGTTTGGCTTTTGCCACCCGAGCATAGGGCAATACCTTCTTCACATTGGCATAGAGGCGGTTCATTTCATTGAGCTTTTTCAAGGCATCGGGATCATACTTCTCCACCACATTGAAATCGTTCATCACCACCACCGGAATGGTATCGGTGCCCACCACTTCTGCCTTGAGAACAATGCCGCCACTATCCTGTTGCGCCATTATGAAATCATTAAAAGACAGAATAAAAACGACCGACAGAAACACCGAAAAGAGCGTGTTTCCTGCTATTCTATTCCTAGGCGATTTGTTTTCCATTTCGAGACCGTTTCATCAGCATAACTAACTGAAGGAGCGGAAGATTTATTATTTTCATTCATCAGCTTGGCACCCAAAAAGGCCGCTACGAGCTCTTCCTCCAATGATGAAGATTCGAGGTCTTCTGGCTTGAAATGATTCTTGATGAAGTTGGTATCGAAATGTCCGGAAACAAAGGCTTCGTGCTGCATGACATATTTGCAGAACGGCAAGGTGGTTTCGATTCCTGATATCTTATATTCATCGATGGCACGAATCATCCTTGCAATGGCTTCGTTTCGGTCCTTTCCATAAGTGATGAGTTTGGCAATCATGTTGTCATAGAAAATCGGTATTTCCATACCCTCTTCAAAGCCATCATCAACACGAACACCTGCACCTTTAGGAATCTGATAGGTGCTTAAAGTACCCGTATCGGGAAGGAAATTATTTGCTGGGTCTTCGGCACAAACACGTATCTCAATGGCATGTCCCAATATCTTCAAGTCATCTTGAGTAAAGCTCAACTTCTCCCCTCTTGCCACCTTTATCTGTTCCTTCACCAAATCCAATCCTGTAATCAATTCCGTAACCGGATGTTCCACCTGGAGACGAGTGTTCATCTCAAGAAAAAAGAAATCCAAGTTCTCATCCATCAAAAACTCCACCGTACCCGCACCTACATAATTGCAGGCCTTGGCAACCATCACTGCACATTCGCCCATTGCCTTTCGTTTGGCAGAAGTCAACACGGCAGAGGGAGCTTCTTCCACCACCTTCTGATGCCTTCTCTGTATGGAACATTCGCGTTCGAATAGATAGACCACATTGCCATGAGTATCGCCTAAAACCTGTATCTCGATATGACGGGGAGAACCCACATATCGTTCGATGAACACACTGCCATCTCCAAAGGAAGAAAGTGCCTCGCTGGCTGCCAGCTTCATCTGTTCCTCGAAATCTTCAGCACGGTTGACCACCCGCATTCCCTTGCCACCACCACCGGCTGATGCCTTGATCAAAATTGGAAACCCAACCTCTGCTGCAACAGTCTTGGCCTTTTCAATATCCGTAATGGCATAGTCCGTTCCCGGCACCAATGGTATATTGTATTTCTTGGCCGCAGCCTTGGCAGATAGCTTATCCCCCATCATTTCCATCGACTCTGCCGAAGGTCCGATGAATATCAAGCCTGCTTCCTTGACTTTTCTTGCAAAGGTGGCATTCTCCGACAAGAAACCATAACCCGGATGTATCCCCTCTGCTCCAGTTTGCTTGGCAGCATCGAGGATTTTATCCATCACCAAATAACTCTGATTAGATGGTGGAGGTCCGATACAAATGGCCTCATCGGCATATCTTACATGCGGTGAATTCCTATCTGCTTCTGAATAAACTGCAACGGTCTTGATGCCCATTTCCTTGGCAGAACGCATTACTCTCAAAGCTATCTCACCTCGGTTTGCTACAACTATCTTCTTCATTTTATTTATCAATAATGTCTAAATACTCATCTTAAATAATATCCATCAACCTTCTTTCTCTATAATGAACATCAAATCGGGAGCAAAAGAAATCTTCAGTCCCAAGAGCTTCTGCAACTTGCCGATATTATAAAAGATATTCCTTACCAAAATGCGCTTCCAGTCGAGAATGGCAGGAGAAGGATATTGATAATAATGCCCCACCAAACCAGACCATAACGGAGGATGGATAGGCAAGGGCAAAATCAATTTCTTGATTCTGAAACCACCAGTCTTCAGCATCGCTTTCATGGTTTCAGGGGTGTAATGAACTACATGCTCGTATGAATTGAAGATATCATGACTGGCCTCCCTGCCTGAACGCTGTGCAAGCTTCAACTTCAAGATGTTATAGTTGGCATTAGGCACCTTGATGCACATGATGCCATCGTCCTTCAGCACTTGATGGGCGCTGCTCAATAAATCGCGTGGATTGGTCACATGCTCAAACACATCAATCATGGTGATGACATCCATGCTCTTGGCAGCGAAATCCTTAGCCATAAAATAATCGTTATGAATCTTGAGACCAAACTGCTCAAAGGCAATCTTAGACAAGGATGGAGAGGGTTCAACGCCTTCCACTTCAAATCCGAATTCCTTTGCTTTCCTTAAAAAGAAGCCCATGTTGGTACCTATGTCCAACAGCTTTCCCGTGGGCTTGAATTTCTTTATCTCCTGCAATTCATATTCATAATTGCGGTCGCGATGATGTTTCTTTTTGCCTTTAAATATCAACCGTGCCTCTTCGAAATATACCGAAGCATCGCCATGATAATTCTCTTCGGCATTGATGACCCTTGGGTTGGCATAAACCAGATTGCAGGCCTTGCATTGTGCCAATCCGATGCTGCCACGTTCCTTGTAGATGATCACAAAATCGGTAGAACCGCACAAAGGACAGTTGCATTTCTCCACCTCCCTGTCGGTATAGAAATCCTTCTGCGTTCCGCCATGAATGTAATCGTCTTTAGCTACTTTATATTCCATCGTTAAATCATGATTTATTTCCTGCAAAAATGCAAAATATCCTTGAGTTCAGCGAAAAGGTCCTTAATCATTGAGAATTTTTATCCTGGTGACGGGATGAATCTCTCGCCAGCCATGCTGCTCATCCTCTACATAAGAACCCACCACTTCCACATGTTCGCCCACCTTGGGGATGACCACCCTGTTCACATAATCATTGCATGAACCGATGGCATCCTTCTGGGTCACTTCATTGACGCAAACAGGCTCCAACACAAGACAGCCATGCTGCTTGTCGATATTGAAAGCGTTCAAAAGATTTTCCTGTCCTGCATCCAATTTCAGGCAAATGTGCAAGTCGCCATCCTTCTCCCTTTTCTCCTTATAAATCACTCCGGTTACATGTTTGCATGGCTCGATGACTTTCAGACGATTGGCATGATATACATGCTCCCAAAGGGCATCATCACAATCAATGACGGTAGTATTTTTGGGAGCTTGCCCACAAGAATCAAGAGTAAGAGTTACAAACAACAGAATGATTAATGCCCATGAATGATTTTTCATGATGCAATAATAGTAAAACGCTCAATAAATGGCCGTACTATATGTATTGATGACAAACGTTGACTTCTGCTTTCAAGGGCAGTATCAATAATAGATGATTTCCCTTTTGGTAATGTTTCGGGGATTTTTAAATTGTGGGATATAGACCTTTTGGGTTATCCAATTTCCTTTTGAATCAAATTCATATTTATTGGTAGCGGTATTGATCAACTTATTGCTTTCAACATAACTATCCTCCTCGGCTATATTTCCAGATTTGTCATATCTGAAAACAGAACGGTTGATAAAAGTATTTTTCGAATCATAAACGCTTTCTTCAATCTTATTGCCCTTGTCATCATACTTGCAAATTCCTTTTCGGTACATAGCGCCCAAATCATTATAAGCTTCCCATTCCACATCATTCCCCTTATCGTCAAACTTGTATTCATATCTATCCATAAGAATAGTATCCAAAACATAAGAGGACTTTTCAACCCTATTCCCCTTCTCATCAAATTTGTTTTTAATATTTGTTTTTACCGTATCAGCATTCCGATTATGAAAAACCAGTGCAATCAAATTTCCATTCACATCAAACACTTTTGAATAATCAAGCGCAATATCTCTATTACTTATTTTACCCGATTTATCCCTAACCGTATAGGTAACATCCTTCGCCTCCTTCACCCTCCCTTTCAATCCCTCCCGTTGCCAATCATTCTTCTGCGCCTTACTCTCCTGACAAGAATAAATCACCACCATCACAGCCAGCAATCGAATAACAAATCTTGATTTCATTGTAGTATTATATTTTATTTAAGATGGCCAAACTACTTATAATTGGAATCCCATCGCTAAATCACCTCATCCAATTTCAATGTGAATCCCTGCAAAACAGTTTCTCCGGAAAGGGTTTCGCTGAAAGGAAGTTGCGATGGCGAAGCATTCGGTTTGTAGATAGTTGTTGTGCGGCTTTCGGGGTCTATCAGCCAGCCCAACAAGCAGCCATTTTCTATCCATTCTTCCATTTTCTTCATCGTATCTTCCAATGAATCGCTTTTAGACATCAATTCAATGACAAAATCAGGACATATATGGGCGAATCGTTCCCTATCCTCTTTAGGAAGCGCTTCATATTTTTCCTTTGGAATCCAGGAAACATCTGGCGAACGCATCGCCTTATTCGGCATCGTGAATCCTGCATTGGATTCAAAGGTATAACCCAATCTTGTTTTCTTATTCCAATTCCTTACTTCTCCAAAAATTTCTCCATTGGAGTTGGAGGTTTCAATGCCTGTTGGTGTCATTATTATTATATTTGAATTTTTATCCCTTTCTATTCTCAATCCCTTATTCTTTGAACAAAGCATAAAAAATTGTTCCTCCGAAAGGTTCAACATATCTGTTTTAAGTTCTAATTTTTCCATTGGCTCATTAATCTTGATTATTGATGCAAAGCTACTAAACTATTTTACAATAACCTACCCAACACCTACTGATGGTATTATTATTGGGCATAATTCCTTCATCAAAACAAGTCTCAAACATGCCCATTAATTTTTGTTAATATGCTCATTATCAATAAATATAACCGAAAAGACAAGTACGAGGCACTATATGGGTTTCCATATAGCCATTCCGACTGTGACGGATGGGGATATTGGTTTCCATATCCCCATTCCGACCGTGACGAATGGGGATATGGGTTTCCATATAGCCGTTCCGACTGTGACGAATGGGGATATGGGTTTCCATATAGCCGTTCCGACTGTGACGAATGGGGATATGAGTTTCCATATAGCCGTTCTTACTTTGACGGATGGAGATATGGATTGTATCTTTTTAAAATTCAGGTGATGGAAAAATTGTTTATTTTTCAATGATAGGTGTTCTTAATAATATAATGCGTATTTTTGCATCCATAATAATTTAAACCTTTTAAAAATGATAAAACTTTTCAGACCCGAATCCAATCGCGGACGCAATCGTGCACTGATCATGATTACGGACAAAAACAACAGCGTCCTTGCTCCCGACCGTATCTTCACCACCCTGACTACCACACAGATGAATGTCGAAGTGATAGTGGTTCATGATGAAATGATGCTGATAAAATCAACAAAAAGAGCCATGGCCGAACAAACGAATTTGGTGAACAAGGCCTTTACCCCTGCTCAACTATTGATAAAGGATTTTTGCGATGGTCTTTTCAAGATGGTGAAACGTACCGACAAAGTGGCTGATGTGTTGCTTTATGAAATCGCCGAAAGCCACCTGGTGTTGCCACATTTGACTCAACAAAGCGAAATAAAGACTTGGGGCAAGAATTTGAGCGATGGCGAAACGGCAAGGATGCTGTTGCCAGGCCGAGTGGCCATGTCGAATCCTACCATTGCCGAGGTAAATACAGGCGTTGGCGATTTTAATACCAAGAAAACCCTGCAGAGCACTCTTAAGGAAGCTTATGGCAATGCCTCCTTGGCGATGACCACCAGAAATAAAACTACCACGGATGCCGTCATCAAGATTTCTTGGAATGAAGTCCGTACCCGCCATAGCACCGGCAGCCTAGAGAGCCAACGCCGCCAAGACCGCGAATATGGCTTGGTATATGTGAGCAGAATCATGAAAACATTTAATGTCCTCGTCTTGGATAATGCTACCGGCCTACCCATTGATGGTGCGCTGGTAGAACTGATAGATACCGCAAAGGAAGGAACCACGGTGGTTACTGGCCGTGTTGCCATAAAAAGCACCGTGGTAGATGGCGCCACCTTCAATGCCTCTCACGATGATTATCATGAAAATGAAGTGACCATAGAAGTCAGCGAAACTACTTTGGATTATAACATCACCATTCGATTGACGGCGATATAATTCCATCAGGAATCAGAAACTAAAATTAGAAAGCCCTCGGATGATATAAGACATTCGGGGGCTTCATCATTTATAAGCGGCTCATCAGCCTTAGTTCCACAATCAAATCTAAAGCATTCATTAGGTACTTATATTTCATTAATGATTTATTCAATAATCTAAAGTTATTCTGTTATAGATGGAAGCAAAACGGTTACACCAAAGACTTGCAATAGGTCATATTTTCTTTCAATGATGATGAATTAGCACATAAATGGCCGTTTCAATAGGAATAATAACTATTTCAAAAGCTGGAAAATAGGACAATAATGTTAAATTTAGTTAAATAACATTAAAAACACTTGTCATTAATAATGAATTACTTAGTTTTGCCGGCGTAGAAAAAGTTTTTTCATAAAAAAGGTTGGGCAGCCTCGGGAAACCGGGGTTGCCTTTTTTAATGCCGATAGGTGAGGAAATTAAAACGGAAATTCCTCTACAGAAAACTATAGATTTATAAGCAGGCCCTGATGGCAGCAGCGGTTTCAGCCAATTCCTCGTTGGTAAGTTTCAGCTTAGGACGGGCAAAATTAATGTCGCTTACATTGTTTATCGGCACCAGATGTATGTGAGTATGAGGCACCTCCAAACCAATCACTGCTACGCCTATCCGTTGGCAAGGAACAGCCTTTTCCACTGCCAGAGCAATGCTCTTTGCGAAGAGGGTAAGTTCCTTCAAGGTGTCGTCGTTCAAAGCAAAAATATAATCCACTTCAGCCTTTGGCACCACAAGCGTATGACCAATTGCCAATGGATTGATATCCAAAAACGCAAAGCAAGACTCGTTTTCAGCAATCTTGTGGCAAGGAATTTCGCCATTGATGATTTTTGTAAAGATTGTTGCCATAAGTTTATTGATGATAGTAGAACAACTTAGCGGCTGATTTCCATTATTTCAAATTGTATGATGCCGGAGGGAATGGTTATGTCAGCAATCTCCCCCTTTTTTTTCCCCAATAAACCCTTCCCGATTGGAGAACTTACCGATATCTTGCCTGATTTCAAATCAGCTTCGTTCTCCGCCACTAAAGTATAAGTTACCATTTGCTTGGTACTCACATTTTTCAGTGTAACTTTAGATAGTATCAATACCTTGGAGCTATCCAACTTGGATTCATCAACCAATCTTGCATTGCTTACCATATCTTCAAGCTTCGAAATTCTTAATTCGAGCATTCCCTGGGCGTCCTTGGCTGCATCATATTCAGCATTTTCAGACAAATCGCCCTTTTCTCTAGCCTCTGCAATTTGTTTGGATATGTTCGGACGCTCTACATTTTTAAGTTGGTTTAGTTCGTCCTGCAATTTCTTTAATCCTTCTGGTGTGTAATAGGTAATGGTACTCATAGATTATTAATATATATTGATGTAAACTTTGATTTTATTTTTATTTGAGTTCATTCAGTATGGAATTCTATAAAACGAAAGGAAGACCATGTTTCCAAGGTCCTCCTCATGATATGTACTTAAAATTATCTTACAAACTGATCCTTGCACCGAAAGTATGACAGCCAGAGAATGGATTGGTAGCCCTGTAACAATAATCCACTCCGAAAGTTTTGCCTCCACCAAGTGGTAACTCAACAGTAATACCAGCCACAGGACCAGTAAATGCGGTGGTTCTTATTGCGCTGTCAAAAATGCCGTCTTCATAAATAAATCCGCCTCTAAGCATAAGGTATGATTTGAACGCATATTCCATTCCCAATACATATTGATCCTTTGTATAAGAATTAGAGGAGAAGTTTCCAGCTATAGAAAGTTTATGGTCTGTTGCCAACTTTACATCATACGTTACGCCAATATTCACCAAAGAAGGCAATTCGAATACATCGGCACGTTGCTCAACGGTCATGGTATAGGAAGTGGTTCCTGGTCCATACGTTTTGAAAGATAAGCCGTCGCCACTGAAATTCATTGGAGGACCAACATTCTTTAAAGAAATACCGAATTTCAAATTATCTGTAATCTTCTTGCCGTTATTATCCCTTCCAAGACCGGTAACATATTGAATCCCTGCATCTAAACATACACCACCTGCACCAACATCGGCAATTGATTCAGAAATTACTTTCAATGTCATACCAGCATAGATGCTATTGGAAAATGTTTTTGCATACGATATACCAAAATTCATGAAAGAAGGCGAATAAGTACCTATTCCACCTTCAGGTTGTGAGGTCGTTGTAATAGGTATTTCACCGAAATTCATGGACATTATTCCAATTCCGATAGCGCCACTTTCTCCAACTTTTTGTGAAAACCCAAATGCATTTATTCTTATTCCAGATCCTTGCAAATAATTGGTATTTGCAAATAATAATTCCGTCTTTTGAGTGAATGCAATACCAGCCACATTTAAAAACATACTTTCCAAACCATGCACAGAAGCCGAATTTGCTCCACCCCAGCCTGATGAACGGGCCCAAGGATTAATCAACAGTTCGGTAGCTCCTGCTTGTCCGCTTCTTGCCTCGTTTCCTGCAAAACCATTGATGGTAGGAAGCAAAAACAAACCCACCATCACCATAATTAAAAAGTTTGTATTTCTCAATATTTTCATAACGCTTTATTTTTTATGTATGTAATTATATGATATTAGAAAGTATCAAGATCTAAAGGTCTAAGAACACCAAACCACTTCAATACCTTTTCACCCTGATCTGATTTTATATGAATCAAATATAAGCCACTTGCAATTGGAATTCCTGATGTATTCTTTAAGTCCCAAGCTAATGACGTTTCTAAGTTGGTGACATCAGAAGTTGACCCTGGTGAAGTATCTGAAGCAACATCTCGATGGAATTGCCTAATTAAAGTGCCATTTAGAGTGTATATTGTAACTACGCATTTACTTGGCAAATTAGTGATATAAACGGTGTTTTGAATCTGATTTGCTTCATAAGAAGAGAATGCATAATAAGGATTTGGAACAACGTTTATCAAATCTATTGCACTCTTTAATGTTGTTGCATCATTCTTTTTGTTATAGATATCATCAGTATTGAAAGTATATACTGGATTATTTCCATTTGCATTTGCACCGACAGCTTCATGTGTTTCATATGGCTTATAAGATTTTGAAACCCTTAACCTTACCTTAACATCTGTTGCCAATAATGGTTGATTTTTAATGCGCATAGGCATATTAACCCACATAGCTTCTCTCCAAATATTCTTTGAAGGAATGACCGTTGAGCTTGTATAATTTTTTCCAATGACATTGAATAATGAATCATAATACTTTCCTGCGTCATAGGTTCCATTAACAAAATGGAATGAAGCATCATATTTTCCATGCATTAAATAAATATAATGCATACCACCAAACAGCATCTGATTGAAATTAGGGTCTGTATAATTGGAAGTTGGATTCCATAACATATCATTACCATTTTCACCGGCCAACCAGGAATTTTCTCCAAAAATAATATTCATACGCTCACCCGTTTCCAAATTAATTGCATACCCTGGGAACCATCCCATTCCTACATTATCTATATAGTTTGGATCATCTGGATTTGTGTAAGTAATCGTGCCGCCTGGATTTGAATTTCCTTTCTTGTCAACTGAAGCATGAGCCCGTTTAAGCATCTTATGTACCTTTCCTTGAGCTAATACTGCGTCATTACCTGTTTCAACAACTGGGCAACGAGTCCATTTGGATTTATCATTGGTAATAATAAAATCAACACTTGCCAATGAATCTAAGTGATTTAATCCCATTGCTTGAAGGCCACCAGAGTTTAATATTCCTCCGCTCAAACCAGGTCCAGCAAAATCAAAAGAACCACCATAATATGTTATGGTATCAACTAGGCGATACGGGGCCCATGTTCCACCAATTACACCTTCATAATTTTGATTTGGGTCAAAAAAGTTAAGAGGAGGAGTTGTTCCTGTATATGCATCCTGATCTTGAACCTCAGTAGGAGAAGCTGTTGTTGGACTTGGAGCATAAGTACCGGACCGAATCCAATTTAATGGATTTTGTGGACCATCTGCATCAGGTACTCCTGTTAACCAAGCCTTAGTTGAGTCAGAAAAAGTCATATTTGCTTGAATAAATCCATTGGTTGCATCAGTAGTTGGGTGTCCAGGATCGGTTACTTGAGTCATATTCAATGAGAGACCCCATTTAGGAATTACTTGTTCGTTTGATGTGGCAATTGTTCTTTCAGAATAAACTGTATCTTTAGTATCTAAATTAATTAATTTCCACTTTGAATTTACTGTTACTGCAGAATTCGTGGAATCGTTAATGATAATTTTAAATTGGTTTTGAGGTACAGCAACTGGATCATAAACTTTCAAATTAACAGGGCCGTGCGAATTCTGATAAACTGGATGTAAGGACAGGTTCGAAGCACTAGAAAGTATTTCATCTATGGTTGACTGTGTCATTTCGAGAATCATTCCACCATTTCCTTGCCCCTGCACTCTAGTTATTTGAGGGCCAGCGCCATAATCACTACCTAAAATCTGTCCACCATTATCAGGAGTAGGAATGTGTGGAATTGCGGAATATGTCTTAACATTCAATCGTCCTGGGAAATATCGTTTCCTTTGACCATTGTAAGCACTTGGATCATTTGGATTATAAGTCTTGTAATTATTATAGCCATAAGCAATTACAGTATAATAATACGGTTTATGATTGATTAATGTAGTTCCAGTGAAAGCATCACTTGTAAATTTAAAGGTATGGACAATTCCTGTATTTGCTCCATCAACTACATCAACAGGAACTAATGAATTTAATGTTGGATCCAAATAATAATTTATTATCTGAGAAACTGAATCCTTTATGTCACATTGCGCAACCAATCTTCCCTTATCAGTATTATATCCACCAGTCAATGGATTAAAGATGTCATTATATGTTACAGTAGGATCAGAAACCTGAAATACTTGATAACCTTGGAAACGATATTTATTAAAAGTTGTATCACTTGCTGCAATCGTTGAATCCTTAATGATTGTAGGATCTTTTTCATTATACTGTTCTCTGTAATTGTTTGATGTTGCTGCATTAGAAATAGAAATTATTATTTCCCTATCTACTTCTCGCACGGCCATATCTGGTGCATCTGGCCCATTTAATACTTTAAAGCAATTATCAAATAAAGATTGTGCCTTATCGTCTGCAAGTTTCAATTGCTCAACAGAAGCTAATGGTCCGCCCTGACTGGCTCTTGCCCAAACTACACCTGTTGTTACCATGTTTACTGCCCCAGGCTTTAAGGTAAATTTACCTGCCGATTGCATAAATCTTCTATCATTAGGAACATTTCCTGCTGTAGATTCATTCCAAAGTGATGGAACAACAACTGGATTTTGACATGTTCCACCTAAACCCCAACCATATTGATCATCAGAATTACCAGGGAACATATAACTGCAAGACGTTGCTCCACCATAACCATTACCACCAAAAGTAAATGGTGTTCCATCTTTCCAAAATCCTCTTAAATAGCCATAATATTGTGTTCCATTTTGGGGGTTTCCCTGAATCGAGAAGTCGTTATTATAATAAACGAACTTTGACATGATGATTTGTTCGCAATCCTCATCAACCGTGCAATTCTTATTGTTATCAATGCCATCATGAGGATCAGCTAATGGTCCTTGGAAGAAATCAACGCCTACTGCTGGTGGATTTGCACCATAACCTGTTGAACCCGGATCATTAGGTTCACCATTATAACAATATCCCAACCCTCGAGATACATCGCAACCGACATAATCATCAAGATAATATCCCAAATCAGGATCCACCCATTGACCGATATAGGTATCATTAACTGTAAAAGTGGAACGGTTAATGATTTTATATTGATAAAAAGTCATGTTATTGACTTCATCACCGGTTTGGAATCCGAAAGCCTGTGCCTGAATTTCCAAACCTATTGGCTGACCACCAGTTTCGCTGTGGATATTACCAACATCATTAAACACCCACCATAATGTTTGATCACCAAAAAGGTAATTGATGGTAGGTAAGCAATTTGCAGTAGGAGAACAACCAGCACCAGTTAAATTGTAATATGGATAATCGCCATCAAGATAATTATAAATTCCGTCTCCATTATTATCATAAAAAGGAGCTAAGGTTTGAGATGGGCCAACATCAGTATTTCCTGGCCATGTTTGAATGACCAATGGAGGAGATGAAGGATAATTTGGATAAGCGGATGGATTCGTATACCAATTATGGAAATCTTGAACTTGCTGTCTGGTAATTTTCCAATGTTTGTCAAACTTTGTGCACTCACTTGGGTCAACCGTAACCGTTGCTGCATTGACAGGGCCAGGCCAAAAGTCATTACCAGTTTGTCTGTAAGTCATGGCGGCAATCTTCAACTGTCCACCAGCATCGATACCACCTATCCAAAGTGCACCCGAAAAAATGGAGAACTTGTTTGATCCTTTAGGAACTTCATATCTGGCGCTGATTAAATCCCACCACATATCTCCCCCATCAAGTATCATGGCTCTTACATTATTTATGTCAAGATCCGTTTTGGCTACACCTGGATTACAGCCCGTGGCAAGCGTACTTGCTGGAGCTGCGGTTCTGTGTCCATGACCGCCAACATTTTCTTTAGCAATAACTGCGCTCGATAAGAATGCAAGGGCAATTACAAAAATTATATTTTTCATGACTTTAACGATTTATCAGTTTTTAATGAAATATTTGGAATTTAAAGTAGAATTTGAGTTGTTTGGGAATTCTTCATAACTCGAGGAAGATTCGATATAGAATTCGGGTAATTCTAGATAGAACTTGGGTAATTCTAGATAGAACTTAGGTAAATCTAGATAGAACTGGGGTAATTCTAGATAGAACTGGGGTAATTCTAGATAGTAATTGGATGACTCTATATAGAACTCGAGCAATTCTACATAGTAACTGGATGATACTATATAGTAACTAGATGATTCTAGATAGAACTGGGGTAAATCTAGATAGAACTGGGCTGATTCTAGATAGAATTGTGGCGATTCTAGATAGCTTTTGTCAGTAGCTATGCTAATCCCACTAAAATCGTATCCGTTCATTGGATAAGGATTTTGTTCTATATATGTAGGTATATTAATTCTCATTAATGATTAGAAATTCAAGGAAGCACCTAAACGAATTCTTCTTGGCAAGCTATAGTGAGTAGGGTCGTTTATCTTGATTTTGTATAAATCAGTGAATGCCTGTGGGCTAATTTGCTGGTTTATTGTCTGTTGGTTTGCTGCGGCAGATAAAAATCCATCATCGCTTGCATTACCGGTAGAAGGATAAACGGAGGTAATATTTTGAGTATTCAATACATTATCAACTTGCAAATAGATATTCAAGAATAACATCTTTTTCACTTCGTCTTGTTTTTTGCCTGATTTTATGACGATGTCCCTGTCCACTTTGGCATCTATTCTAAACTGCCATGGCAATCTTGAACCATTGATGGAACCAGATAGGATTGTTCTCAAGTTTTGATCGAAAGAACCTAATTCTGCAATATTGCTTTGACGGGTGTAAGGAGTTCCAGAACCGGCATGGAAAATGAAATTGAAACCGGTGCTTGCCAATAATTTCTTTCCAAATAATATTGGGCCACTATATTCATCATCACCTATTCCAGAGCCAAAACGATAGTCAATGGAGGTCACCAAGGCATGTCTTTGATCGAAATTCAAAGGTGTAGGAACAACCAAGTTTGGTTCGCCAAGGTTGATGATGTTATAACCGGAAGTTGCTGCCGAACCTGTTCCCACAGCAAATTGCAAAGTATAGCTGGCTGTCAATCGAACATTTTGAGTCCTTCTTAAGTCATAAGATAAAGTAAGTCCTTTTACAGTACCAAAATCGACATTATCAAAGGTTTTATAAGTTACAGGATAAGCATCCAAAACATTGACAACCTCAATATTGTTTCTTAACTCTCTATAGAAAGCAGACAATGTAAAGGAAGAACTCTTGCTTAATCTTTGTTTAAATCCTAACTCATAATCGGTAGTTTGTTCTGGCTTTAGGTTTGGATTATTAAGAAGGCCTCCACTTTCTTGAGTCATATAAAAATAGGCTGTAGGGTCCATCTGTCCACCGGTAGAAGGTCTTTGAGTCAATACATCATAGTGTGCGAAGAACAATGCTTCATCAGAAATAGGAAATGAGAAAGAAATACGAGGCATTACGGAGATTTGAGGAGAATAATTTGTAAAGCTGTTATCAGGAACAAAATTTGGGCTCTTGATATCATCATCAGGATTAATAAGATAAGGTGTTATTGTTCCAGTAGATGAAGATTTTGCAAGAATTGATGGGTCGCTCAACTGATTACCTTGAGCATCATACCAGAAATTCGTAGTTGGGTCACGATAACCAACAACCGATGTTGGGCTTTTCAAGTCATTAACATAGACAACAAAGTTATCGCCAATATGCTGTGGTATTACTGGCGCTAAGGCTTTGGTTTTTGAATCGCTTGCAGTATGAGTTGCATATAATGAATAACGGTCTTTCAAAACTTTTTGATTTGCATCATACCTGTCAATACGAAGACCGACATTGAAAATCAAATCATTGAACACAAACTTATCTTGAATATAACCTGCTACATAAATTGGCATAAATGCCGCTTTTGGTCTAGTATAATTTCCTTTTGAATCCTTTTGAGTAAAGTAATCATTAAAACTTGGAGTGGTAGTAAGCTTATTGCCCAAATAATCATATCCGTAATAACTGACATAACTACCTGTGCTTTGCAATTCATCTACACTAAACATATCCAAAGAATAAGTCTCTGGACCATAAGAATCAATGTCAATCCAATTGAGACCATTTTGAGCCATTCCTAATTTAACTCTTAAGTTCTTATCGAAGTTGGCTTGGTTGGAGGCATCATAAAACCTGTTATATTTTATAGTGTCCAAGAAGGTCGTTCCATCTGGTGACATAACTTTAATAGGGTTTGCTGTATCCAACTGTGTCAGGTGCTTGTTAGCTAATTGACGCATTAATGTCCACAAACCGATTGGGTTGATTGTATAATCCCTAAAAACTCTTTGCTCATATTCAAAACCAAGAGTGATGGCATGCTTGCCAACATCAGCAGAACCAGACGCTGAAACACGATACTGGTCATTATTAAAATAGGAATAACCATTATAAACCCTACCAGTATTATACCACAAACCATATATGTTATGTGGGCGATCACCATTCAACAAGCCACCGTTTGCCTGAATGGTAGCCAAGGTGTTATATTGTGTTTTATCGCTACCAGCCAAATTAAAATATTCCGTTGTGTATTCTGCAGCAATTGGATTCACGGTAGATGGAGTAAATGTCACCATTGTATCTGCAAAACCTGCTAATAAAAATCCATTCAATCCAGTATGCTGATCTTTCCCATACCCATAAACAGGCATTTTATAGGTATTGAACTTTCCTATTTGACCGTAATCGAAAATATTTTGCTTGAATTGATCATTCTGAACTGTTTGTGAATTCTTCGAGACATCAAATTGAATGGAATAAAACGCATTCTTTATGATGCTCTTTGAGGCGGTATCAGGATTAAAACGTTGAGTGAATCGTCCAAATGCACGATAGGTGTTATCTATCTGCTGTGGATTATTAAAAGAGTTATATAAGGAATATACATAAATCCAATTATGCTGATCGTTATGATCGATGGAACCACCTAATATAATATCTGTATTGGAAGATGGCTTAAAATCCAGCTTACCAGAGAACTTGTAATTCTTGCTTGCAGCATTATCCTTGTATTTCAAATGATCTAATTGGTCAGCAGTAACATAATCCGAGTTATCGTTATAACCTAATCCCAATCCTTGAGGACGGATTGGATTTGCTTCCAAATAACTTAAGGTAGATGGCTTAACTTTATAAGTACCTACCGCTGATGGGCTGGCATCCTTATCGCCACTATATTCAGCTACAATGAAATAACCGGCAACCGGTCTTTTGGTTCCTGATGCATCCTTACGCATGAACAAAGGGCCGGAAACATTTAGCGCAGCCAAGTTATGACCATAAGCATCCAACAATTCGGAAGTCTCAAACTCTGCACCACCAGTCACTTCTCTTGAAGGTCCTTTAGTTGTTAATCTTACCACACCGCCAGCTACGTCACCAATACTGGCCGGAAGACCGCCAGTAAGAACTTCTACCTGATCAATACCGTCTTTGGAGATATTTGCGGAACCAATAACCTTGATACCATCCACATAGTATGCAGTAGCGTCAGAACGGGCACCACGGAAATTCAATCCGCCGCTACCATCATCATAAACACCTGCTACGGTTGACGCAATGGCCTGCAAAGATACACGTGGCATTTCATGAATATCATCTGAACCGACAGTACCTCCTGTGGTTACATTATCCTTTTCAAAAACTGGAATCTTATCTGCTACTACGGTAATGACCTTTAACTGATTGATGGTGGAAGACAACTGGATATCCCTGAACGTAACGTGATCGGTAGAGACCGGAACACCCACTATCTGCTTGGACTGAAAGCCCACATAACTCACCTTGATATCGTATTTTCCGGGTTGCAATGGCTTGATTACATAATTACCATCGAAATCGGTTTGTGCACCACCGGCATTCACTCCATTTTGTTCAGCTACAACATTGGCGAAAGGAATCCCCTCATTTTTTGCCGAATCAAGAATCTTTCCTTGAATGGACCCAGATTGAGCCTGTGTCAAGGTAATGGATGCAATCAGTAGAATAGCAATTAGGTAAAGTTTTCGTATCATGCGCTAAGTGTTTTTAAATTTTTTATCGTGTTATAAAGAAAAACCCCTTGTTTGGGGCGGTAAAAGTAGTTTTTTCAAATGATACCACCAAATAATTTGTTAAAATCACAGTGGTAGCGGTTCCAAATTTCATTTCACTTTTCATAACGTTTCCTTAATGTTAAGCTAATTTAACGATACAAAATTACAAAAGAAATTCTTCCGTTCCAAATATATTTTCGCTGCCTGCCTGCCTCTTCTTTCGCTTTAAATAGCATCCCCTTTGCTCTCATTGCCGCCTTTTTTTATTTATAATTTCAATTTGAAGGGGCAAATAAAACAAATTTCTTAGAAATCGGGACGACTCATAAGATGCTTTTCTATAACTGAAGTGTCGATTTTTGATTGTATATAATCAATCTTAAAAGTCTTGAAACCATGTAGATATTTAACAATGATGATCTTAAAAATGAGGGCATCATCATCAATAATCGGTTATTAAATCATCGAAATGAAGGCAAAAGAAACGATATTCAAGCTACCGTTTTTAAAAACGGTTCCACCGTTTTTAAAAACGGTGGAACCATTAGTTAAAATGGTGGCGCCAAAAGTGAAAGTGGTGGCGTGATTTTCAATAATGGTGCCACCAAAAGCATAAGTGGTGCCACCAAAAGCATAAATGGCGGTGCCACTTTCGAAAATGGTGGTTCCGTTTTTAAAAACGGTGGCACCGTTTTTAAAAACGGTAGCCCTAAACGCTCTCGCCACAAGGTGAATTGGGGTGTTCGGGGCGTCATTAGCAATAATAATTGAACATCATCATTAATTAAGGTCATCATTAATGATAATGATCAAGCATAGCTGTATTAAAGTATCTTTTCGATCTATAATATGGCTAAGAATCGGATGATTTTAACGGATGAGGGAGACTCGGCCATCGTAATAATGGTCGTTTTGGGTGTTGTCGCGAATCCAGATATGGTAGACATAGACCCCTTCCTGGCAGTCTTTGCCGTCCCAGGGATTGGTGAATTTGTCGGTGGTGAAAACCAGCCTTCCCCAACGGTCGAATATGTCCATCTGATATTGGGCGATGCTGTTTCCGATGCCTTGGAAGGTTTCGTTGTGGCCATTTCCATCGGGGGTGAAGGCGCTTGGGATGTAGAAAACGTAATCGAGCCTTACCATGACGGTGCCTCTGATGGAGTCGGAGCAGTTAAAGTCGTTGTACACCCGCTGTGTGACCCAGAAAGTGCCGGTATCGGAGTAGCTGTGGTATGGATTGATGTGGAAGGAGGAAAATCCGTCGCCGAAATCCCAATTGGTGGAGGTGGCGCCAATGCTTTCGTCGGTGAAGAGTATCTCGGGATTGTCGAGGGTGGTGATATTTGGAGTGGTGAGGAAGCGGGCATGTGGCTTTGGATAAACTCGTATGACGCTGTCGGTATAGGAGGTGGTAGCGCAGCCATTTGAGGAGACGATGGTGAGGGTAATGGGGAAGTAACCGGAGTTGTCGAATTCGTGAGTGGGGTTGATGGAATTGGACGTGGAAGAACCATCACCGAAATCCCAAGAATAGGAAACGATGGGCGAAACGGAGCTGCTCTGGTCGGTAAAGTCGATGGTGAGAGGAGGGCAGCCCTTGTTGTTATTGGTAATGAATTTTACAATTGGAGCAGGACTTACCGTGATGGTAACTGCACCAATGGCAGGTGGTGTTCCGCAGCCATCGGAAACGGTAACAGAATAACTGGTAGTGGCATTTGGCTTGACGAAAAAAGGACCTGCCCCTACCATGCCATTGCTCCAAGTAAAGGTAAAGTTTCCATCTCCACCTGTAGCTGTAGCGCTGATGCTGCAACTGTCTCCAGCACAAATGGTAATGGCTGAAGATGGAGTCACTGTCAAAGCCGCATGAACCGAAATGGTAATGGCATTTGAGGTGATGACGCATCCGTTTGCATCAGTCACAGTTACGGTATAAGAAGTGGCTACTACAGGCGATACAGACTGCGAAGAACCATTCGGACCGCCATTGCTCCAGTTATAGGTATAAGGTATGGTGCCGCCAGCTACCGTTGCAGAAATGGTGGCACTCTGCCCAATGCAGATGGTGGTATTTGCCGATGTGGTGATGGCTAATGAAGAAGGGTTGGTAACTGCTGATGAACCCGAAGCGGTACATCCATTTGCATCGGTAACAACGACGGTATAGTTTCCTGGGCTAAGGTTAATGGCAGTGGCACCATTGCCTCCGCTAGGGGTCCAAGCATAGGTATAGGCACCCGTTCCTCCAGTTACTATGGCAGTATCCGAACCGTTATTGCCTCCATTGCACATCACCGAATGAGGTGAAGCTGTCACAGCTAATAATGGCGGATCGACGACGGTGTAAGTGGCAGTGATGGTGCAACCATTCGCATCGCCGATAGTGCAAGTATAAATCCCGGCAGCAAGATTGGTTGCTGTCAGACCTGTCTGTGCGCTCGGAGACCAAAGATATCCAAAGGGAGTGCCGGCAGTAACCGTAACCCAAGCTTTGCCATCGCTAAGTCCATTGCAAGAAATATTCTTTCCGCTACCTGTAGCCACCAAAGGATTATTTTGCTGCAGCGTAATGGTATCCGTTCCGGTGCAGCCATTAGCATCGGTAAGCGTAACTGTATATTGAGTAAAGGCTGACAAAGAGGTGGCTGTTAAGCCGGTCTGTCCTGTTGGCGACCATGAATAAGTGAATGGCCCTCCCACAGGAAGCGTTGGCCAGGCAGTGCCATCATTTGCAGTGCAGCTAACTAGGGTAGAGTTCATGCCAGTTGGAACCGGATGAGACACATTTACCACCATGGTATCGGTAGCTGTTTGATTGCTGCAGGTATATTGAACATGGACGATATAAGTTGTTGTTACGGTAGGGCTAACGGATATGGAGTTGCCGGTACCTACCAATGTGGCGCCATCATACCAGTTGGCGGTATATTGTGCTGCAGCGCTTGGGCAGAACTTATATGCATTGTTGGTGGTATTCCAATTGGTGCAATTCCTTCCTGCCACTGATACCGCTGCTGTTCCTGTCGAGTTTTGAATACCTTCTATTGCCCTTCCGCCATTTACTGCTGCGCAGGCAGGTTTCGATGCAATATGAATTTCAATCGCATTGGTGCTTTCAAATAGTTTTATCTGGAACTTGGCAAGATTGGCAGAGCAGGCTGCTCCTCCAAATGGAACATTGTTATAGGACACCACCAACCTGCGGAAAGGTGCCACTCCCAAAACTTGATACTTTATTTGAGTCACTCCCGTCATGGCCAAACGAACCCATGGGCCCATAATGCAATTCAATGGATCTGCAGCATTTGGAATGGCTGCTCCTGCTCCAATAGCTGCTGGGCAAGCGCCTCCTGCCGATGCCAAGGCAAAGGAAACTATCCCATTGTTGCCAATGATGCACTGCGTATAGGAGTTGCCATAAAAGCAGAAAGTAAAGCCTATGTTTATGAGTGGACTGAACTTGTTTGCCGTTGTTAGGGTGAAGGCATTCGTTCCGGTGGTGTATGAATCGGCAGCACTATAAACCGTGGATGCTACCGAATAGGTAGTGGTGCCATCGCCTCCACAGGGTGCCGTGAGGTTTAATGTGGCCGAGGCTCCCAAGCATATCGTAGTGTCATTGCCGGCTGACACTTGTGCCGACAAATTGCTTGTCCATACCAAAGAAAATAGTGCCGCCACGCTCCAAACTCTCGAAACCATTCTGAAAAATTTATTCATGTTATTATTGTATTGTCCAATTCGAATGTAAAATTAAGAAAAATTTCCTTACCCCCAAAATTCTTTCCTCAAATTCTTTTAAACATTTCATTGTTATAAGATAACCGCCACCCCATCTTGTCCTGCATCAACAGCAAATCTCACCTCCATTCACACTTCTTCTGATGGGTCCCAGAATAACCGTTCAAAGTCCTTCACTTTATCGTTCACCACCTCCACTCCTTCGCTTTCCAACAGTTCCTGCATCAGTTCGGGAGGGGAAAAATGATGCTTCCCAGTCAATAATCCCTGGCGGTTTACCACTCTATGTGCCGGTACAGGTGGAAATTGCCCATGGCTCCCATTCATGGCCCAGCCCACCATACGAGACGACCCTGCAGCTCCCAAACTCTTCGCTATCGCACCATAACTCGTCACTCTGCCATACGGAATCAGTCGGGCGATATCATAAACATTCTCAAAAAACCGCTCCTGTGTTCCGCTCGAAGGCTTTTTCATAGCGTAAAGTTGATGTAAGTAATCGGCATGCCCTGACGTAGGAACAGCTGTTCGTAATGGGTCTTTATCTGCAAGGCCTCATCACCCGGAAAGTCCTTATATATGTCGTTCGAAAACAGGTTGATGTGTATTCCCTGCTCCTTCAAAACCTCCAACGTGTAGGCATGAAGAAACTGACTGTCGGTTTTAAGATGCACCACCCCTCCTGGCTTCAATAGCTTCCTATATCGCTCCAAAAAAGCCGGCGAAGTAAGCCGTTTCCGTTCGGTTTTATATTTAGGTTGAGGGTCGGGAAAGGTTATCCAAATCTCGCTCACCTCGTCTTTGGCAAAGAAATGCTCTATCCGCTCAATTTGAATCCTCAAAAAACCCGCATTCTTCAGCCCCAGCTCCAAAGCAGTCTTACTCCCACGCCAAATGCGGTTCCCCTTGATGTCGATGCCCAAGAAATTCTTTTCCCCATATCGCTGCGCCAAATTCACGGTATATTCCCCCTTGCCACAGCCCAATTCTAGCACCAATGGCTGCGATTTGCCAAAGAATTCCTCGTTCCATTTGCCCTTCATCGGGTGCTCGTAAACCTCCGAATACATGGGCGACTGGATGACATTGGCAAAGGTATCCAATTCGGCAAAATGCTGCAGTTTTCTTTTCGTCACGATGTAATTTTATTGGCCGCAAAAATAGAATTCCTACCGTAGCCGCCAATCTTGGCCCAAATATTTCTCCTTTTGATGCTTACCTTATCAATCATTTGGGGGCGTCCCCTTTCAGCAGCCAAGGAAAAAAGGCTGCTGAAAGCGGTCGGGGTATTCCGTGGGTCGCTGCGCTCCGTTTTTGCCGCCATCTACATAGACCAATAAAAGGCGGCAAAGAACCGCCTTCGGCGCCACTACACTCCCTCGCCCAAAAGACACGGCTTATTTCGATGGATACAACCCTTTTAGACGAACCAACAATCCTAAATCAGGCGGCAGCAGGTGTTTTTAAGGTAAAAAAGGTGTTTTACAAGGATAAAAGCAAATGAATTTTGATAAATACCATTTGAAGCGGATGAAAAACCATTTGAATATTGACAAAAACCAAATGGATATTCATGAAATCCAAATGGTTTTTGACGAAAACCAAATGACTTTTGATAAAAACCAAATGGATATTGATAAAAACCAAACGGATATTGTCAAAAACCAAATGGATATTTATAAAAACCAAATGGTTTTTCATCCGCTTCAAATGGTATTTATCAAAATTCATTTGCTATAAACGGGCAATTGGATAAAAATGATGGCTATAAAAGACTCAAAAATCGAATGAATCTTGGATGTAAAAAGAATTCCATCATGATTTAAGATTGCTGAATCATTAATGATGGCCCTTCTCTGCCATCATCAATAAATCAGCAAAAGCATTAAACTACAAAAGCCGCCTCAAATGATTGGGGCGGCTTTTGTTTTGATGATGATCGAGGCTTATTTGAAGGTGATGGCGCCACCTTTGCCCACCAGGTTTCCATCGATGTAAAACTCGACGGAATATTTGCCCGGCTTGTAGGCAGAACCCTTCGACCAGTAAACGATTTGGTCCACCTTTTGGTTGGAATAGTTAATGTCTTGAGACACGGTGTAAGGCAATTGCTGGGCTTCCGATTGGAAGGTTTGGTTGCCTGCTTCGATGCATTTGTTGTCCGGCCCGATGACGCGGATATAGATGGTTTTGTTGCCTTTATCCACTATCAGGTTTTCATCCACGGTAAAGGCAATCTTGAGTTTCTGCACGTTTTTGGCCTTTTCGGTAGATGATTCCTTGCCGCTCTTGTTGAATTTGGCACCTGTAATCTTGATGTTGTCCGCCCTCATGATGGAGCCCAGCGCCACCTTTCCGGCAAGCATATCTCGGTCTTGGGTAATCTGGTCGTTCTTTGTTTTGGCATCCTTCAAGCTGCTGGTGAGGGCGTTTTTGTCCGCCTTCAATGCTTCATTGTCCTTTTGCAAGGCAGCCAGCTCTTCCATCTTGGTAGCCATCTCGGCCTTTAGCTTGTCCAGTTGAGCCTTGGAGGCAGCATACTGTCCGGCCACAAACTGCAAGCTGTTTATCTTGGCCTGCAGCACTTGCAAGGAGTCATCGCTGATTTTCAATTTGCCATTCAGTTCGCCGTTCAAGACTACCATCGAATCGAACTGAGCCTGAAGCGCAGCTTTTTGTCTCTGCAGGTCATCCCTTTCGATGATGATGGTGTTTTTTTGGTTGGTTACGGTGGTGATTTCCTGCTTTTGGGTAAAGAACTGCCACAACAGGACACCGTTGGCCGCCAGCAGAATTACAATGATCACGATGATGACTACCATTCTGCTTTGGGTTGGGTTCTCGTTAGTTTCCATAATGTTTTTTGTAAGGGGTTTATAAATGTGTTAGTATTGTTAAGGCTTTCCGGCCTCGTCTATGTAATTCAACCGAAGCTCATTGAGGAAGGTATCCAGCAACCGAGCCATTTCGGAACTCAAGTTTCCTTTGGTTTTGTCTTTAATCATTTCGAGCATGTCTATCGCCTGTTGGGCCTGCTCCATGTTGCGTTCTATCTTGTCCGTCACCGGGTTCTTGATTTTTCCCAAGCCCTGCATGGCAGTAGCCTGAAAGATATATATCAAAGACGCAAATAGCTGATCGTTCTTTTCCATGTTCTTTCTATTCTAATGTTATATTGGCGGAATAACTACCACCTTGTACTGATAAATTCCAGAAGGGGCCCCAACAGTACCATTAGACTTTGAGATTTCAACTCGAACGTTTCCATAACTTATCAAATAGCTTACTTCATGGCCATTAAATGAATAAGGCAAAGCATACCAATTAGTACTTCCGCTTTGTTGGTCGCCTTCAAACACCTGGACTGTTCCGCCATTAATGACACTGTTATTGATTTCCGGTACAGGTAAATCAGCGTAATAGTAATTGTACAAACTATTATAGCCCCAAGTTGAAGTGTTATATACAAAAGATTGAACATTTGCATTTCCTGCAGGGCCTTGAGCACCTGGGGCACCGTCCTTTCCACAAGAAGTGAGGAGTGCCAAAGCTGCGAATAAGATTAAGATATTTTTCATTTTATTATTCTTTTAATCGATTTATCAATTATAAATTTTCATATCCTAAATCATGCCAGAAAATTGGTTCAGGAACCTGATGTCGTTTTCAAAGTATATTCTAAGGTCGTTTATCTGGTATTTGAGCATGGTAATCCTTTCAATCCCCATACCAAATGCAAAGCCGGTATATTTCTCCGAATCTATGCCGCAATTCTTCAATACATTGGGATCTACCATTCCACAACCCATAATCTCGGTCCAACCGGAATACTTACAGATGTTGCAACCCTTTCCACCACATAATGTGCAGGAAATATCCATTTCGGCAGAAGGCTCGGTAAATGGAAAATAGGAAGGTCGTAAACGTATCTTTGTATCCTTGCCAAACATTTCCCTTGAGAAATAGAGCAATGTTTGTTTCAAATCGGCAAAAGAAATATCCTCATCTATGCATAAGCCCTCCACTTGGTGAAAGATGCAATGTGCACGAGCTGATATGGCTTCATTGCGGAAAACCCTACCTGGAGAAATAGTTCGTATAGGAGGTGGTGTCGATTCCATCACACGAACCTGAACTGAGGAAGTATGAGTTCTCAAGGCAATGTCAGGATTTTTTTCAAGGAAGAAAGTATCCTGCATATCTCTGGCCGGATGTTCTTCTGGGAAGTTTAGAGCAGAGAAATTATGCCAGTCATCTTCTATTTCAGGTCCTTCTGAAACCGTAAAGCCGATTCTTGAAAATATATCAACTATCTCATTGCGAATAATTGAAATAGGGTGCCTCGAACCGATATTTATGGCAGAAGGCAAGGTAGAATCGATGGCGGCACTTTCACTTACCGTATCTTCCAATAAAGATTTAATGGCAAGATATTTCTCTTCTGCCTTACTTTTAAGCTCATTCAAAAACTTGCCCATGTCCTTCTTTTGTTCAGGACTGGCTTGTTTCATCTCAGAAAAGAGTTCGGCTACGGCACCTTTCTTGCTTAAATATTTTAACCTGAATTCTTCCAATTGAGCAATGGTGGAAGGTGTAGCGCCTTCCACTTCTTCCATCAGACCTTTAATTTTATCAAGCATTAAAATATTTAAATCACCTATATAAGTACAGGTATTTGGTCTTATTGCGCGTCGATGACCTTCATGGTCATCTTAACATCCGAAACAGGTCTGTCACCAGGAGCTGTCTTTACTGCAGCTATCTTGTCCAATACGTCCAGTCCTTCTATCACTTCTCCAAAAACAGTGTAATCAGTATCCAAGAAAGGCACTCCACCAACGGTAGTATAGATTTTTCGTTGTTCGGCAGTGTATTTAAAGGCCGCTCCATGTCGAGATTCCATTCCGTTAAGCTCGGCATCGTTATACACCTTTCCTTGAACGATATAAAACTGACAAGCACTTGATGCCTTTTCCGGATTTCCGTCTCTTGCAGCAGCTAATGCTCCTTTTTTATGTATCAGATTGGTATTGAATTCTGCAGGTATCCTTGCCATTTCTCCACCTCCTGATCCTAAAGCTACGCCTGGTGCAGCCCCCTTCGAAGTAGGGTCGCCACCTTGAATCATGAATTGCTGAATAACTCGATGGAAAAGTGTTCCATTGTAGAATCCTTGGCTAGCCAACTTGATGAAGTTTTCACTGTGTTTTGGTGTTTCTTTATATAGTTTTACCTTGATGTTCCCAAAATCAGTCGTTATCATTACGATACGGTCTTTTCCTGAAATTGCTGCTGGCTTTCCGCCATTTTGTTGCGGCGTTTGTGCCGAAGTTACTGTTGTCATTGCTATTAAAATCATTAAGTTTACTATTAGTTTAGCTTTTTTCATTGTATATTTTTTTGTGATTAATTTTATTTTTCTTAATATTGCGGTGGCAAAAAATATTTTTTAGTGGCGCAATATTATAAAATAAAAACGAAATATGAAATCTAACCTGCTTAAAACATTCGGAGTTCTACTCCTTATTGGTGCTCTTACCGCTGTATTTATTCCTTCCTGCAAGAAAAATACTGACTGTACGGCAATCATCCATGTCATCGACACTGCTGGAAAAGCTGTTCCGAATGCTATCGTGATTCTTCACAAAACAAATGTTACCCAATACAACGGCGTAACGGCCAACGTATCGGACACAAAAGTTTCGGATGTGGCCGGTGAAACTTCTCATACGTTTCAATTGCCTGCTGTGCTCGACATTACTGTCAAGACGGATACCACCAAACTTCCTATCCGCATCGGTTCTGGTGTGGTAAGGTTGCAAGAGGGCGAGACAGTGGAGCAAACCGTTCGGGTTTATTAATCCGAGCTCATCAAAAGAATTTTTCCTTTAGCCGTTTCGCGTTGACCTTTTGACGGCGTTACGGCTCCTGAATTTATAGATAATATCCCCTTTATCAATAACAATTAAGTTTCACCAATAGGTGCGGACAGTTTAATTATTTATTGTTTTGATGTTTCAGCTAAGGCCAATGTTAGAATATTTCGTCGGTATCCAGTCCCTCGAAATAGCTTAAAACAGCTTCACGCAATAAGCGATCTTGCTGCGGCAAGGTCAATGGTGGCAATTCCTCCACCAAGGTCCATTGCGGCCAATTGTCCAAGTCCACACCATTATATATATAGTATCCATACTGGCTCATCAGGCGGCAGGTGGCTATGTGCATGAGGTCCATTTTTTCATCTTTTGTGAATTTTTGAGGCCCTCTTCCAAGCTCATTGACGCCTATCAAAAAAATGATGCTCTGCAAGTCGGGCTCCTCGCCAAACTGATCGGCAAGCTTAGCTGTAAGCTGCTGCCATTTGTCTTTTAAGTCGGATAAATTTTCTTCCATTGTGGCGCAATATTAGCAAAAAAGAAAACGACCCCGATGTTTGTCAGGGCCGCTTACAATCATATATCAAAAATAAAAATCTAAGAAACGATGCGTTTTTTGGAGTCAGAAAACTTGCGGGTCTTGTTTGTGCCGTCATACGCCACGCTGATTTCGTATTCATGCTTTTTGATGAGTCCCGTTATTCTCACAAACTTTTTTTCTCTTGAAATCTGTTCGGTAACGATGCCCGTATCCAAATCTTTGATGCTCACCACGGTGCCATGGCAAAACTTCTTGGAAGGCACTATGGTGGCTATCAGCACACCACTTTCATCACTGTTTTCAAGGCTTTTCATCTCGGCCTTATCCATTTCGCCTACATGGCCGCCAATTTCGGCCATGGTAAAGCCGGTAGAAGCCAGTTTGGCTTCATGACTCTCTTGCTGCCTATTGGCCGAAACCGTCAAATTTTGGGCCTTTTCCATCCAAACCAAAATGGCATCGGTGGTATCTTTTTTCTGCAAATCAGTGCCCGTTACACTTAGTTCATGCTTGGCCTTGACGGTGACGCAAGCGGCTGAATAATCCGTTTGATCGGTGCCTACCCACTCGAAATTTGGATTGGTTTTTACTCCTGTATGGCCTGGAATATAAATCATGTTTGTTTTCTCGATAATGTCAAGAACTTCCGCTTCAGATAAATTTCCGTAAAAAGTTCTAAGATGTGCGATTAAATTCATGGTATTTATTTTTTATTATTTATGTTCGCAAAAGTACATATAAAAAATTCTATTATTTCAAAAAACACTTTTACTACGGGAAAAATGACTTTTGATCCTCTCAAAAATAAAATAATCCCTTCCAATAATTGATTCATCTGACAAAAAATCATGTTGTTTTCTCTGAAAAACTGAACAGTTTCTGCCAAAAACTGAACAACTTCCATGAAAAACTATTTAGGTTGATATGGAGCTAAGCAGTTTCTGCCAGAAACTGAACAACTTTTTACAGAAACTGAACAACTTCCGTCAGAAACTGTTCAGTTTTTCAGAGAAAAGAAGCTGATTTTTAGCCTGCAATTTTTACCTTTTTGATGGGCAATGCCTTTATTCATAAGGGTTTCGATGCTTTATTGATGATTGACAAAGGTCATCATTAATGATGCATTGAAAAATTAAGGTACTCAAAAACCATCCTCATCATCAATAATAGCCTTACTGAATAGATAAGCGGGTGTTCATCAAAAACTTTCTTATTTTTTATATATTCGCCTCCTTATAAAAAAAATGATGCTCAAAAAATCAGTCGCGCAAACGGAAAAAAAGTATTTATCAATGCTAATCTCCACCGTTGATAAATGCCTCCGATAAAAATTTTTCTTCCATTTATCCGTTCTCAAAAAATGCTAATTAAAAATCTTGCTAATAATCTCCATAAATCAATGAATAATAAAATCTGTTTAACTTTTCTTTTCTTGATGACCATCGCTTTTGCCAAAGGTCAGATAATCGGTGGAACTGGAGATACCACCTTGATGAATTACGGCATTCAAAAGGAGTACGAAATAGGCGGCATCACGATATCGGGCACTCAATTTTTCGATGAGGAAAGCATCAAGGGAGCCAGCGGATTGAAGGTGGGACAAAAGCTGACCATTCCTGGCGACAAGATAGCCAAAGCCATCGACAATCTTTGGAAACAGGGCTTGTTTGCCGACATCCGGATTTTGGCCAGCAGGATTCAGGGAAACATCATCTTTTTGGAGCTGGTATTGGAAGAACGTCCACGACTTTCACGTTTCAGTTTCAAGGGCGTAAGCAAGGGTGAGGCGGACAAATTAAGGGAAAAAATGAACTTGGTCAAGGGCCGTGTGGTGACTCAAAACGTCATCAGCAATTGCGTCAATGCCTGCAACAGTTTCTTTGTGGAAAAAGGTTATTTCAATGTTTCTACCGTCATCAAGGAAGAGCTGGACACCACCGTAACAAACAGCGAAATGCTGACCATCATAGTGGATGCCAAGGAGCGTGTGAAGATCAATAAAATCAACTATTTCGGCGTATCCTCAATGAAGGAACGCAAGCTTAGAAAAGCCATGAGCGACACCAAGGAAAAGCATTGGTATCATATCTTCAGCTCGTCGAAATTCATCTCTGAAGATTATGAAAAAGGGAAGACTAAAATAGTGGAAAACTATAAGGCCATCGGATATCGTGATGCCAAAATAGTGAAGGATTCGGTTTATCGATTCAATGACAAACTGATCAATATAGACATCACCGTAAACGAAGGAAACAAGTATTATTTCGGCAACATCACATGGCTTGGAAACACAAAACATACCACTGCCGAACTGAATGCAATTCTTGGCATCAAGAAGGGCGATGTGTTCGACCAGACTTTGCTTGACGAACGTCTTTTCATGAGCCAAAGCAGCAGAGACATCAGCTCCCTGTATCTTGATGACGGTTACTTGTTTTTCGGCGTAACACCTGTGGAAGTGTCGGTAAACAATGATACGATAGATTATGAAATGCACATTGTGGAAGGCAAACAGGCTACCATAAACAAGGTATCGGTGGTGGGAAATACGAAGACCAACGACCGAGTGGTTTTAAGGGAATTGAAGACCAAACCAGGCATGCTTTTCAGCCGTTCAGACATCATCCGTTCGCAGCGTGAGTTGGCGCAGTTGAATTATTTCAATGCAGAGAAATTGGGCGTCAATCCAAAACCTAACCCTACCGATGGAACGGTTGACATCGAATATACCGTGGAAGAAAAACCTTCCGATCAGATTGAGCTTTCCGGTGGTTATGGTGCCAATTCTTTGGTAGGCACTTTGGGTGTTTCCTTCAATAATTTCTCTGCCAAGAATTTCTTCAAGAAAGGTGCCTGGACTCCCCTTCCTTCCGGCGATGGACAGAAATTAAGCCTTCGTGCACAAACCAATGGTTCGTATTATCAGGCCTATAACATTTCCTTTACCGAACCTTGGCTTGGCGGCAAAAAGCCAAATGCTTTAAGCAACACCATTTCCTATTCGGTGCAAACGAACGGCAGAGCTACGAGCGATGTTTACTATGGCAAATTGAATACCTTAAGTGTAGCAATCGGTTTAGGAAAACGACTTACTTTCCCTGATGATTATTTCTATCTTTATAATGAGTTGAACTATCAGAATTTTGATTTGATGAATTATCCATTGGCCTTCCTTTTTACCAATGGCCATGCCAATAATTTCAATCTTAGAGAAACCATTTCACGTAACTCCATCGACCAGCCTACCTATCCTCGTTCGGGTTCACAAATTTCTCTTTCCATGCAGCTTACTCCACCTTATTCCTTGCTTTCGAACCGTGATTATACCACCATGGCGCCCGCAGATAAATACAAATGGATTGAGTATAACAAATGGGAATTCAGCGCCTCTTGGTTTACCAACATAGTTGGGAATCTGGTTGTAAACACCAGGACACGTTTTGGATTTTTAGGCTCCTATTCCAATGGCTACGGACAATCTCCGATCAACCGTTTTTATGTTGGTGGAGACGGCATATCTGGCTTTGCTTTGGATGGACGGGAGTTGATTCCACTTAGAGGTTATGAAAACAATTCCTTGACACCTAAGGGCTATCTTGGAACTACTTATGACTTCATTGGGGCTGCCGCCTTTGACAAATATACATTGGAGTTGCGCTATCCCATCTCCTTGAATCCACAGGCAACAGTTTATGCCTTGACGTTTGCAGAAGGTGGAAATTCCTGGTTGAACATGAATCAGTTCAATCCATTTTACCTACATCGTTCAGCTGGTGTTGGACTACGGATTTTCCTTCCTATTTTTGGAACCCTCGGTCTGGATTGGGGCTATGGCTTTGATAAAATGCCTAATGATCCTTATAATGCCTATGGAAAAGCTCATTTCCATTTTTCCATCGGAGGTTCGATTGACCAATAAATTTTTATTTTTGCCCACCTCTATTAACAATAACAATCATTAATTAATATTCATAAAATGAAAACTGTAAACGCCATAAAAGGACTTGTACTTTTAGCCTTATTCTTTATCGGTATCAACCAAAGCAGGGCACAGAAATACTGCTACGTAAACTCGGATTATATCCTTGCCAACATTCCGGAATATAAAACTGCCCAATCCAATTTGGATCAACTTTCGGCACAATGGCAAAAGGAAATTGAAACCAAATATACTGAAATCGACAAGCTTTACAAGTCTTATCAGGCAGAACAGATTCTTTTGACGGAAGACTTGAAAAAGAAAAGAATCGGTGAAATAGAAGTTAAGGAAAAAGAAGCCAAGGAGCTTCAGAAAACCAAATTCGGATATGAAGGCGAACTCTTCAAAAAAAGACAGGAAATGGTGAAGCCCATTCAGGATAAGATTTATGCTGCCATCAAGAAATTTGCCGAAGACGGCAGCTATGGTGTCATCTTCGACAAATCAAGCGATTTGATCATGCTTTATACCAATCCAAAATACGACAAGAGCGATGAAATCCTGTTGGCAATGGGCTTCAAGGCGGGCATAAAGGAAGACAAGAATGGTGCTAAAGGCGGACAGCCAGGCAGCAAAGACCAGATGAACAAACAGCAAAACGCTCCGATGACTCCTGGTTCCCCTAAAAAACAATAATAATAAACATAAAAAATAATCCCTAATGACATCTAAATTAAATCTATTGGTAATACTGTTCTTAGCTTTCGGTATTATGGCAAACGCTCAAACCGCTATGAAGTTCGGGCACATCAATTCAACTCTTTTGGTATCGATGATGCCGGAAGCAAAATCGGCTGATTCGGCTTTGGAAAAAATCAACAAGGATGTGGAAGCCCAACTGAAAACCATGTATGGCGAATACCAGGCCAAGATGGAAGATTATCAAAAAACCCAAGGTGCCTTGTCGGAATTGGTGAAGCAAGCCAAACAAAAGGAATTGACCGACTTGGAACAACGTATCAGGGATTTCCAACAAACGGCTCAAGAGGATTTCCAGAAAAAGAAAGAGGCTTTTTATACTCCTATCTTCAAGAAAGCCAGTGATGCCATCCATGATATGGCCAAGGAAAACGGTTTTTCCTATATCTTCGATTCCAGTTTGGGCGTGTTGCTGTATGCACCTGATGGTGACGATGTGTTGGATTTGGTCAAGAAAAAACTCAACATCACCATGGCCACTCCGGCCCCAAAAAAGAAATAATCCCTTGAATTGATGGTTGAGAAAGTGCCGATGGAAGAGCCTCGCTACAAGCTCAACGCTCCTATTGGTGTTTTCGATTCCGGCTTCGGTGGCCTCACGGTTTTAAAGGAAATCGTGAGGCTACTGCCGCAATATGACTACCTCTATCTTGGCGACAATGCCCGTGCTCCGTATGGAAACCGGTCGTTTGATACCGTGCATGAATATACTTTGCAATGCGTTGAATTGTTGTTCTATAGGGGCTGCCAACTGGTGATATTGGCCTGCAACACGGCTTCGGCAAAGGCCTTGAGAACTATCCAACAAAAGGATTTGCCTACCATCGATTCCACCAAAAGGGTGCTGGGAGTCATCCGGCCTACCACCGAGATGGTTGGCAATTATTCCAAGACAAAAAATATCGGCGTGTTGGGCACCATGGGCACCATCGCTTCGATGTCCTATCCCATCGAGATAGAAAAATTTTTCCCTGGTGCCCAAGTTTTCCAGCAGGCCTGCCCCATGTGGGTGCCTTTGGTTGAGAACAACGAGTTTGATGGCGATGGTGCCGATTATTTCATCAAGCAGGATATTGATAAATTATTAAGCCAAAATAATACTATCGACACCATCATTTTAGCCTGTACTCATTATCCTTTATTGATGAACAAGATAAAAAAACATTTGCCCGCAGGCATACAAATCGTGTCGCAAGGCGAGATAGTGGCCCAAAGTTTGGTGGATTATCTAAACCGACATCAAGATATGGAAAGCCGATTCACCAAAGGCAAAACGGTTGAATTCTTGACCACCGATTCGACTGAATTTTTCGATAGATATACCCAATTGTTTTTCGGCCAAGAGGTAAAATCGCAGCAGGTGGTCATTTAGTTCCGGCATCCTAATCATGGATTTTTGATGCCGGCAATGGGTAAATCCTCCCAAAATCAAACTAACCTCCATCCAGTTCGAGTTAGACTCCATCCAGTTCAAGTTAGGCTCCATCTAACTCAAGTTAGGCTCCATCCAATTCGAGTTAGGCTCCATCTAACTCGAGTTAGACTCCATCTAATTCGAGTTAGACTCCATCTCACTCGAGTTAGACTCCATCTAATTCGAGTTAGGCTCCATCCAGTTCGAGTTAGGCTCCATCTAACTCGAGTTAGATGGAGCCAAATGTCTGTGTGGGGAGAATTTACAGTATAAAAAAACCGTTTCCATGTATTAAATGTCTTGAAAACCCAAAACTCGGGAAACCTGAATTTTAAATATAATCAGGCATAATGATTAATTTTGCCGATGAAAATGGTCATTATTAATACTATTGCCAATGAAAAGAAGTTAAGTGAATAATCAATAATTATAAAATAATGGAAGAAACAAATAAGAAAGAGCGGATTCCGGTGAAACGACTGGTGTCGAAACGGGATATTGGCATCGAGGCTTTTGAGCTTGAAAACGGGCATCTGATGTTGGAAGCCACCTTGTTGGATCCTTATCATCTCATCCGCCTGAACATTCACATCGACCCAAAAACGAAAACCATAGTGCATGCCAAAAGCGAGTTTGCCAGTCACCCCCATGCTGCCTGTCCGTTTGTAGCCCAAAAGGCAGCCCATCTGATAGGCTTGCGCATAGAAAGAGGCATCACCAGAGCGGTTTCGCAACGCATTGGAGGGCAAGAGGGCTGTGTTCATCTTAGGGAACTGACCTTGGAAACCATCAACTTTGCCGCTACCACATTGATTGGTTTTGATGAAGGTTTCGGGTTGATGAGCCGAGATTTCAATATTCTGGATGAACACAAACGACTTGAACTTTCGAAACCGGTGCTGAAAAACACTTGCTATATTTATAAGGAAGAATAAATGCCGAGTTCCTTATGTGTTATAATGTGGCCTACCTGGAAAGGAAACAGCAGAAATACGAGGAGCGGTATAAGGACAGCCTGCCTCCCGACTGGAGCCAAAACAGATTGCGGATGGAGCTGCCTGCCCATTATTTTGTGAGTGGATTTTCGCATCCGCTGTTGCCCATCATCAACCATAATGGGATTTTTCTTTTTGAATGGGGATTGATACCGCTATGGACCAAGGATGCCCTAATGGCCAAGGACATGCAGACCAAAACATTGAATGCCGTGGGCGAAACGGTATTTGAAAAACCGTCCTTCCGCAGCAGCATAGTTTCTAAAAGATGCCTACTTGGAATATCGGGTTTTTATGAGTGGCGAGATGTGAACAAGGTTAAATATCCCTATTTCATCAAGACCAAAAGCAATGAACTGTTTTCGCTTGGATGTATTTATGAGACATGGGTGGATAAAGGCACGGGTGAGATTCGCAACACTTTTTCCATCCTCACTACCCCTGCCAACCCGATGATGGAAAAGATTCATAACCTGAAAAAGCGTATGCCATTGATACTTTCAGTCGATGATGAAAGGCAATGGATAGACCCAAAACTAAGTGCCGATGACATCAGGAAACTGATAAAACCTTATCCAGAATCTGACATGATTGCCTATGCCGTTTCGAAGAATATCAACAGCCCAAAGAACAATCGAGACCTTCCAGAAAGCATGGAAAAGGTGGATTATCCTGAATTGGATTAAGTTAAAATTAAAATATTTTTTGTTGAGACTTTTATAATTTAGAGTTTTTATTTAACTTTGCACCTTAATAAACAATAACGAATATGAAAAAGTATATCCTAACCATGATTATCGGCATAATGGCCACCATCGGACTTTTAGCCCAACCAGCCTCTCCAAAGTATTCCATCGACAAATTTACCAAGGGAATAGATGGCAATCTGTCTTCTTATAAGAAAACCGAAACCGCCCTTGATGAATTGAATACGAAATGCGTTTATCGAAAGGATGGGCAGATAGTAATGATATCTTTGGTGGGCAGCACCAAAGACGAAAAGGATGTTAAAAAAGAGGTTTACTATTACTACATGCTAGGTAGCGTCGCATATATCCATCAAAAATGGACCAACATGAAAAGCAAGGCTGTTACTGATAATGAGACCTTATATATCCATCAAAACCATCTGATAGAATGGACCAAAGACGGACAGGTAAAAGACCCAAAGTCGGATGAATTCAAACAGGTGGAAGATCAGATATTGAACGTAAGCAAACTCTTTTTGGAGAAATCCAATTAGTCCTGCTCCTTAGTGAAGGCCCAAGACTAATTCCCTTTCACAAAAATCAAATTCCTGTGGTTGATTATTGGAACAGATAATCACCAGTCTGTTGGCAATATGGCCCTTCACCAAGCCTCGATACCAATCCATACCTTTCTTGTCAAGGTTAGAGGTCGGCTCATCCAACAACAGAATTGGGGTATCGGCAAATAACGCCAAGGCCAACTTAACCCGTTGTTTCATGCCTGATGAATAATATCTCAACTGCTTGTCCTTTGCCTTTATCAAGTCTATCAACTCTACCAACTGGCTAGGAGTGACGCCATCAACCATCTTCTTGAAACTGAAATTGAAATCGATTATCTCGGCAAGGGTAAAGTCCTCTATCAAATCAAGATAGGGCGATGCGATGCTGAAATGCCTGAATATCTGTTCCACTGGAATCTGTTTTCCAGCTTCGGTATAAGTTATGGTGCCTTCCGTAGGGACAACAAAGCCAGAAACTATCTGAAGCAAAGTGGATTTACCCGAACCGTTCGATCCTTGAATGACACAAGGTTCTCCTGTTTTAAACTCTATGTCTATGTTTCTAAAAATCCAATCGTGACGATAACGTTTCCCGATCTTATCAAGAGTTATAATCATTTCTCATTAAAATAACCTCTCATTATCCCGCGGGTGGAGGTCTTCACGAACTCCATTATTTCATCGCGTTCTTTGGATGGTTGCAATTCCGTTTCAATGATTTGAATGGCTTTACTGCTGCTATAACCCTTTGTGAAAAGGATTCTATAAATTTCCTGTATTCTTGCTACTTGTTCATCAGTATAGCCTCTTCTTCGAAGGCCCACCGAATTGATGCCTACATAAGAAAGCGGTTCTCTTGCAGATTTTGTATATGGTGGAACATCCTTGCGGACCAAAGAGCCTCCTGAAATCATCACATGGCTGCCGATATGAACGAACTGATGAACCGCCGACAAACCGCCGATTATGGCAAAATCATCTATTACGATATGCCCAGCCAGGGTTACGCCATTTGCCAATATGCAATGATTCCCCACCACACAGTCATGCGCCACATGCACATACGCCATCAGCAAACAATCGCTGCCTACCACTGTTTTGTTCAGCGCTTTGGTGCCTCGGTTGATGGTAACAAATTCGCGGATGGTAGTGTTATCGCCTATTTCTGCCGTAGTATCTTCGTCGGCAAACTTCAAATCCTGCGGAATGGCAGAGATGACGGCACCAGGAAAAATCTTGCAGTTCTTCCCGATTCTGGCACCCGGCATGATGGTTACATTCGAACCGATCCATGTTCCATCGCCGATGACGACATTATCATGAATGGTGACGAACGGGTCTATTTTTACATCCTTGCCTATCTTGGCACCCGAATTTATAGCTGTTAGTGGATATTCCATCGTTATTTTCTGGTTGCAAACATACAAAAGACTTATGATATTTGATATGGTTTAACATCCCCGCAATTGCTGTAGGATGAACCTATTCGCTCGTGCATTATTTTGATTAGAACTCGTTTTATTACTTGATATAATATTTGATGCCTACATTTATGCTCCAGCTGCTATAGCTTATTATGGGTGCCAACGATGTTTTTTGTATGGTTATGGTATTGGGAGAGGTAGTATTTGGATACGTAACGGTATTCGTAAATTTACTTGAATAATCAAATGTTTTGGTTGACAATCTTGACATTGCATCAACTCCATCCATGACATATTTTGTGTATTCTCCATGAGCCGGAGACCAGTTGTCGACAACCAACCCGACCTCGGCAAACAGGGAAAAGTTTTCTGAAAATTTATAATTGGCACCCATGGAACTCATCAAGCCCAAAGACATGCCGCCAGTACTTTGAATTTCTCTGGTGTTCTGGCTGCTTGAACTGCTATTGCTACCCGAATTGTTCGGATAAACCGTGCTCCCTCCATAATCAAATTCATCATTAAAAATAAAAGTTCCACCAAAATCTACCACCAATCCTGCCTTAATATAAGGTGTTATTTCTGATGGATTAGTTTGAAGGCAAAGTGCAGGCAGCAGCAGCAGCCTCCCTTTGGTGGTCATCTTAAATGTTTCCTTATCCCATGTGTTATCAGTATAGGTATTAAACCCGGGATTGAAGGTATTGTCATCCGTATAGTTGTTGGTTGAGCTGCTGGTATATGTATTGGTTTGGTTGGTTCCCGTGAGGTAATTGAAACCCAGCTCCACACTGATATTACTTGAAAGATGATAACCTATATCGCCAGTAATTTTAAGCCCCTCACTTGGATGAAAAACTGATTTTTCATACGTGTTGGTTTGGCTCCCCGTTTGGGAAGGATTGGAATAGGAACTCGATTGGGTCGATACATAGGTATAATTATTAGTGGGCATACCCTCCGAAGTTCCGATTCCGAAGCCATAGCCGGCTCCGACATTGAAATAAATTTTTTGGGCTTGAGCGGTTGCAAACGCAATCATCAGCATGCTGATTAAAATGATTTTGATTGAAGTTTTCATGTTGTTTGAGATTTATTTAAGCCCCAAAATTAGGAATTATTATTAAGAATTCTAAGTTTTGAGACAAGTTGAAGGTATGGTTTGAGTTTATCAGAATCATCAATGATAGCTGAAAGCCCTGTAAAATAAGCCTTTCTTAAAGTTTAATGGTCTTGCGAAGCCCAAAAATCCGGTAGTGAAAATCAAAAATTCACTGGTAGATTTGGGTATGTCCAAACAACTGTGTCATTTTACATTACGGTTTAGACATTCTGTCGGCAAATTTAATATTTAATTGTGAAACGATCATTTTCCAGTTATAGATTCCTCCTACCCAATCCTTTTTAAGATTGGTAAATATAAGGTAGATTAACTTTATTAAGGCTTGGTCATTACTGAATACTCGCTTGGATTTTGTGATTTTTCTTAATTGACTGTTGAAGCTTTCTATAATATTTGTCGTATAAATTGCTCTCCTTATTTCGGGTGAATACTTAAAGTAATTGCTTAACAGATTCCAATTATTTAACCAGCTTTTTACCATCAATGAATACTTATCACCCCATTGTTCTTCTAAGTGAAGCAGTGCTGTTTCAGCTTGCTCTTTGGTAGTGGCCTTATAAACAGCTCTTAAACTTTCTGATACCCCTTTCCGATCTTTTGCAGTGACCTGGTTAAGGCTGTTCCGTATCTGGTGGATGATGCATAATTGCACTTCTGTTTCAGGGAAAGTAGCCTCGATGGCTTTGGCAAAACCTTTCAGATTATCAATGCAGGCAATTAAGATATCCGATACTCCACGATTCCTTAAATCAGTCAGCACTTCCAACCAAAAGGTTGCTGATTCGCTTTGTCCAATATACAGCCCTAATAAATCTTTTTCGCCTTGTCGGTTGATGCCTATCACACAGTAAACTGCTTTGGTCCGGATGGCACCATGCTCCTTCACTTTGTAATGAATCGCATCCAGCCAAACAAAGGGATAAACACTATCCAATTCCCTGTTTTGCCAAGCATGAATATCTTCCACCACGCGATCGGTAATAGCCGTTAAACTCGATGGGGAAACCGTTAAACCATAGAGTTCTTCCAGGTGTTCGCAGATATCCGAATAGCTCATTCCCTTGCTGTACAAGGAGATGACTTTGTGGTCCAAGGCCTCACCCAAAGTTGTGACTCGCTTGGGTAAAGTCTCCGGTTGAAATGTACTCTCACGGTCTCTCGGGGTATTGATTTCAACGGATCCAAAAGAGGTCTTGACCCGTTTCCCCATCTTACCGTTTCGACGGTTCCCAGCTTTCTCATCCTTTAAATGAGCATCCATTTCTCCCTCCAAACTTGACTCTACAAGCCGCTTGATCAAGGGAGTTAAAATACCTTCTTTGCCTTCTAAAGGCTTCCCTTTTTTAAGGGATTCTAAAGCTTCTTTCTCGAAACT
>CAIWCG010000077.1 GCA_903911135.1 uncultured Bacteroidota bacterium | reverse complement strand
CTCCAGGCATAAGTGGAGAATCCTGAACCTGCATTGAGAGTTAAGGAGCCACCAGCGCAGAAGGAGGAACCACCTATTATAGTTGTTGCTGGGTTCGGATTAACGGAAACTGTTTGAGATGTTGTTCCAACACAACCATTTGCATTGGTGATGGTAACGGTATAGGTTCCGGCAGTTGTGACTGTTGTGTTTTGTGTGGTGTTTCCATTGCTCCATGAGTATAAGGAGAATCCTGAACCTGCATTGAGGGTTAAAGAGCCACCAGCGCAGAAGGAGGAACCACCAGTTATGGTTGTTGTTGGGTTCGGATTAACTGAAACTGCTTGAGATGCAGTTCCCACGCAACCATTTGCATTTGTGATGGTAATGGTATAGGTTCCTGCAGTTGTGACTGTTGTATTTTGTGTGGTGTTGCCATTGCTCCATGAATAGGAGGAGAATCCTGAACCTGAATTGAGAGTTAAAGAACCACCAGCGCAGAAGGAAGAACCACCAGTTATTGTTGTTGTTGGGTTTGCTGCAATTGAAATCGTTAATGTCCTAGCGGTACTACTACCACAACCATTTACAGCAATAACGGAAATTATACCTCCAGAACCGTTTGAAGTTACAGTTATTGAATTTGATGTTGAGGTTCCTGTCCAACCAGTTGGTAAAGTCCAAGTATAGCTTGTTGCACCTGAAACGGAACCAACAGAATATGTTTGAGAAGAACCAGAACAAATTGTCGAATTACCAGAAATTGAACCAGGTTGTGATGGTATGGAACATGGAGATACTTTTGCCCACCATGTTCCCCATGTGTTTACTGTTGAAGTTGCATATTCCTGTAAAGTCCATAAATTAACGCTATCCGATGGATCTACGGTTGTTGAAGAATAATCTCCCCATCTATTTGCTGTACCACTAAATGTTTTGTAATAAGTATTTGCTCCAGTTTGATAAATATATGGAACTCGAACTTTATTTATAGTATCAGCGGCAACCCTTAATGCATAACCTGCACTTGGATGAATGTTGGCTGACAAAACGGAAAACCCGATCAATGCATCACTATTGACATTTACCCCAATTGAAGGATAACAATAATTATTTACACCGGTCGCATCATCTATAAATCCATTTTGTGTAATTCCCCCCAAAGTATCTAATTGCCACCATTCAACGGAACATCGTGTTGGTGCCGCAGATGGCAGAAACGCACTATGAGCAACCCATAACGAATTGTTCCTAAAAGTCACACTCGTAATTCTGTCATCATCAAGATCAAGCTTGTTTGTTGTGCCTGATTGTGGTCCTGAATCAGCACCTGTACTGTTAGGTGAGTCAGCCCAAGCTGTTGTTCCTGTTATAGTTGTGGCTGCACTCATTGAAGGTGTAGTAGGAGTACCTGAAATTTTAAACATTCTTAATATTTTATTCAATCCATCATATGTTTCCAAAAGAAAAATATTATTCATGTTCGGATTATAGGTAATGGCAGGGGTAATGCAAAAATCGTTGGTGCTCGCTGCAAATGTGAAAGCTGTGTTTTGTGCATTTGTATTGGCATATAAATTAGCTTTATTGAATACATAAACCTTTGCTCCTGCAAAAGAATTTCCTGTCCTTGTAAATAAATTTCCACTGATGACAATCCAGTTTTTGTTAAATCCCAATTCCGGAAAATCCAACCAGTTGGTTCCAGTTGCATCAACAGTGATTTTGAAAAGATTCCATGCGCCCGTAGGGTCATTTGTTTGGGAGACTCCTATCAATAAAGCTGCTGTTGTTGTTTGAGGATTGGCAAAAGCAGTGGTAATCCATCGATTTGAATATGGGTCGTAAATGGTCTTAGGATCAAATGTGCTTGGCGAACCACCTACAGGTGACCAAAATGCATTTAATGTAACTGTTGAAACAACGACCCCTGTTTTATCTGTTATTCTAACTTGAGAATTCAAAGTCGTCATTACATGATTTAATCCGATGGCGCCATAAGTATCGGGAGGAATTACAGTGCCATTGTCAGTAATACCATTAAAATTTGTTGTTGGTGCAGGTGAATTGGCCGTTAAAAATAAATTTGAAATTGGTGGTTGAGATGCAGCATTTTGAAACATGCTGTTGGTGTGCAAGGCAGCAGTGATGTCACTATGATGAAATTCTGATTCAGCATTATATTTTATTGCGGTTACTTCATTTGGATGCAACAAATCATATTGTTGCATTTGCAACATGGTTGCAGTGGCATGAGTAGTTTCATAGCCTATTTCGCCAATTACGTTTTGAGCTGATGAGGCTCCTATTCCAATAATATAGGAAAGGAACATTAGAATGATTGTTAGTGTTGATACAGTCAGTTTTAAATTTTTCATATTGCTTATAATTATTTGTTATTACTTGGATGCTTCTAGATGGCAAAGATAGATAAAATTCTATTAATGATATGGAAAATTATTCCAATCTTTTTACATTGCTTCATATTTGCTTAATTTCGATTGAATAGATGGGTTTATTATGCCATTATACCTCCCTTAATTCAATTTTGTTCTAACTACAATCAATTATTCTAAATGATGATTCTGTCAGCTATCAAGAGATAGTATGATTTTTTATATTTTTGCCATTAATTAAAATTACATTGAATGATGATTCGATTTATCTTTGGGGTCATGCTATTAGGTGCCGTATTCGGTGATTGCAAAGCCCAGCAATTAAATAATATTGACAAATGTGGTACGATGGCCAATCTTAGTAGGCTGGAAAATAGCGATGTAACTTTGCATACCCGAATGAATTCCATGGAAGAGCAGATTCAACGATATATAAATAATCTTTCTGATAATCGAATGAATAATTCCACCATCACTATCCCTGTAATTGTTCATGTGGTCTATCATAATGCTTCTCAAAACATTGATGACTCCCTGATCACATCACAAATAGATGTACTTAATGAGGATTACAATATTGACAATTCTGATAATGTAAATGTACTGCCTTATTTTAAAAGTAGGATAGGAAATACATCTATTCGTTTTGCCTTGGCAACTAAAGACCCCAATGGAAACAGCACTTCCGGAATCAGAAGAGTGCAGACTTCCGTAAGTTCCTTTACCATCGATGATAAAGTAAAACATACTTCACAAGGTGGTGATGATGCATGGGACGCTGCCAGATATTTCAATGTTTGGGTTTGTAATCTTAGTGGCGGAACACTTGGATATTCCCAATTTCCCGGTGGCGCAAATGCTACCGATGGTTGCGTCATTCAATACGATGCATTTGGCAGAATAAGCACCAACGCCCCTTTCAACTATGGCCGAACGCTGACACATGAAAGCGGTCATTGGTTGAACCTTTATCATATATGGGGAGATGCCTTGTGTGGCAATGATTCGGTGGCCGATACTCCAACACAAACCAATGCAACTTTCGGTCCGCAGAATTGTCAACGCATCTCCTGCAGCAATGGTCCTGATGGTGATTGCTACATGGACTTTATGGATTATACCGACGATCAGTTCATGTTGATGTTTACCCAAGGTCAGGTGATAAGAATGCAAGCGGTCATCAATATTGTCCGAAGTTCGCTTGCCACTTCCAATGGTTTGGATTTGGTTTCGCCACTTATCGATGATGCCGGAATTTCTGCGATTCTCTCTCCTGTCAAGACCCCTTGCGACAACACCTCTCAAGCATTCAAACCGATAGTAACACTTACCAATTGGGGCTCGAACAATCTCACTTCCGTTACCATTCATTCTCGCATTGATTTCAATAATTCTTCCACCTTCAATTGGTCTGGTAACTTGGCTCCAGGCGCTTCCAACAATGTATCCTTGCCATTGGTTTCTCCTGGAAATACTGGCGATCACATCTTCTATTCTTGGACATCCAATCCGAATGGAACTGCCGACAGCAAGCCTTCGAACGACCGCAGCACAAGCAGTTTCATTATCAAGGATGCCAATGCCACTTTCCCTGTCAATGTAAACTTTGAATCCACCACCTTTCCACCAGTCAATTGGAAGGTGGGCAACTACGATTGCACCACCCCTTGGCAACGGACTACCAATGCCTTTCATTCCGGTTCTGCTTCCGCTTACGTCAATAATTTCAGCAACACCACTACTGTTGGCGGCCACCTTCAGGATTTGATTACACAGCCGCTCGACTTGACCACCGGAAGTTGGAATCCCTCCCTGTCTTTCTGGATTGCATATGCACCTAAAACCAGCATTACCGACACTTTCGAAGTCCTTGTTTCCACCGATTGCGGATATACCTTCACTTCCATTTATCGCAAATGGGGCAATGCCTTGCAAACCTCCTCTCCACAAAACACCGCCTTCGTTCCCAACGCTTCCCAGTGGCGAAATGAAATCATCGATCTTACCCCTTTCAACTATGCCAAGAATGCCATCATTTACTTCCGAAACATTACCAACATGGCCAATAACCTCTATCTCGACGACATCAACATTTTGCCTACCGGAATACCCGCATTGAATTTCAATCCCTCCATAAATATTTATCCAAACCCCAATAATGGCAACTATACCCTTGCCTTCAATCGCTTGCCGATGCAATCCGTTTTTCAAATCGTCGATGTCCTCGGACAGGTAGTTTATCACACCGAAACCAACTCCACCGAAGGCACACTGTCCATCCATGCAAATAGTTTGAACAATGGTGTTTACCTCTGGCAAATCCTTTCCAATCAACACATGATGGCAAACGGAAAGTTGGTTATCATCAAATAAGTAAATGCTTACCCACTCCTAATTCCTAATTTTTAATTCCTAATTTTTTGAAGCCTATGCCCTCTTCTCGTCCCATCTTCGTCCCGCTATCCGCTGTAGCCGCTGCATCCCCATTGCCGACACAAAGCAGCGGGCTGCCGCTACTATCGGGGCTAGTTATGACGGCAGGTTGCTCGAAACAAATTTGGGCAGACAACGAAATCAGTGGTTTTGTCAGAGGTTACCACCCCGGTCAATCGTGGTTCAGCACCTCGCGAATAACCTCAATTCTAACCTTTTTAGGCCAAAAAAAGAGGTTAAATGGTTGATTATGATAGTATCTATTGGTTTTACTTCATGCTTTATGTTATGCCATTCCACGAACATGGAATGGTAAAACATAAACAGCTTTTGCCAAAACATGAACATGGTTTGTCAAAACATGAATAGGTTTTAGTAAAACATGAACATGGTCTGTCAAAACATAAACATGGTTTAGTAAAACATGAATAGGTTTTATGAAAACATGAACATGGTTTATCATTCCATGAATAGGTTCTATCAAAACATAAACAGGGTTTGTGAAAACTTTTTATAGAAACAACAATACCTATGTCGGTTTTAGGTAAAGATTGCCGTTGAAAAGGGGGATTTATTCCATAATCATGGAGAGGGATATGCCTGTCAGCCTTTGCTGTGTCCATTGGGCGAGGGAGTGGAGGGGAGCCGAAGGCTGTTCTTTGCCTCCTTTGTCGGCATAAGGGGATGGAGGCAAAAACGGAGCGCAGCGAACCCGCCGCAACACCCCGACCCGAAGGGCGCCCCCAAAAAATATCATTGGTTATCGTGCCATTGATATTGGCTGGCTTTCGTTCGGTTTTCGTACCGGTCTCCCTTGGGCAAAAACTTGTGTGGCAATGGTTGGAGCGAGGTATTTTTCAAGGTATGCCGTTATGTCGAATGGCTTTATTTTAAATGAAAACGGAACATTGACTATGGAGCGTGGGTGTGTCTTTGCTGAATCGTTTTGGTAGGCCAGCCACTTGATGTCGTTAAAGTAGGTGTTGTTCATCTGGGCTAATTCTTGGATGAGGAATTTGCTGTTTTCTATGGCGCTTCCCCAGCCGGCATAGATTTCCTTGATGTTGTATTGAAGAATGGTTTTTTTTATCAGTGCATGGTTTCTGTTGCTCATCAGGCTGTGGCGTTTGGCGTGCAGGTATTTTAATTCTTTCACCCGTTGAGGATAGATGCTGATGATCATCCAGCCGTCGTAGCCCAAAGATTTGCTTAATCTTATGATGGTCTTGATTTGATAGTCCCAAAGCGTGGGGGTGGTCATGTTTGGGTAGGCCACCATGAGCACCATGGGGTTTTTCCCTTCTACCCCAAGCAGAAAGCGGACTTGATTGTCGTTCGATTTTATGTGTAACCAATTTTTCATAAGGGCTTTCTACGAGTTAAAAGTGATATAAGATACCGGTGTTCAATCCGAAGGAATAGGGGTAGCAGTTTACTTCCGTATTTTGGGTAAGCGAGGTGATTGATGCCCTGAAAGTAGGATCGAGCAGCAAACTGAATTGATGGCAGAAACGATATTCCATTCCGCCGCCTAGCATCAAGCCGCAACTGAATTTCTGCAAACCATCTATGTTGTTTACGATGGTAAATTCTCTGGTACCCACATTTACTAGCACCTTCTCTTGCGCCATATAGTTGATGGAAACCCCTGCATTGAAATGCCAGGATAGGTTTCCTGTTCCGAATTGATACTGAACGGCCAAAGGAATATCGATGAACTTAAGTGTTTGTGCACAGCTGATGAAAACATTTACACTGTCGCCATCATGCAATACCCTATTTTTGGTATTCGGTATTTCGATGATGCCACACGATGTTGGATATTGATAGTGCAGCATATTGTCGAAACCATATTTCACATAGATGGTCGAATAATTCATTGAATAGACCATTTTAGAGTAATTTACACCACCGCCAATTCGCCAATGGTCGTTCAAGTCATAATTTACGTTGATGCCGGTGGTAAATGAAAACTCCGATTTCTCTCTGTTTTTATATTCCACCGATTCATTGCTGTTAGCCACATTGTTTTTCAAGAAACTGCTTTTATAATCTGGGGAATAATAGGCTGCAACAGAAAACCGTGAAAGAAATTTCTTCTTGTCAATTGCAATTGAATCTTTCGTTTCATGATTCTTGGTTGAATCTTCCTTTACATACAGAGCCTCTTTTGGTTTTATGGTATCAGCCAAAACAACATTGTCGTTTGTAATTGGATTTTCTACTGCTTTAACCAAATCATTGGTAGGCGAAATGATTGAATCATTGGAAAGGACTAACTCTGTAGAAGCATTGCTTTTAATTGCCTGATTTGAATTTATAAGGTTTTCCTCCTTTTTACTTTTATTGGATTTTCCGTTTGTTATTGCCAAACTTCTTTCTGTGTTCTCGATCGATGGGTTGATGTTGGCATTGCCGATATTGGAAAAGTGTGCTCCATTAGATCCTTTCAAGGTGCTTTGGAATGAATTGTACCTTGAGTTGTTAATTTTTGTTACATCATTTTTAACAATTTGCTCCGATTTAATTGAACTTTTAACACTTGATTCCTGTTTTTCTGAAACCAGATCAGCTAATTTCTCTTCAACTTTAACATTTAGCGCCTTATTTTCCCCTTTTCCTGTCTCCCTTGTTGGCATCAAGTAGTTAAAGGCAATAAAACTAAGCAGCAACAGTGCCAACCCTAGCGAAAGGAGTTTAAACCTCGTGGCACTTTTCTTATATATCAGCGATTGTTTGCGTTCCAGTTCAGCTTCGAGCTGGTTCCAAACGTTTTCGGATGGTTCCATTTCGACAGATTCCAGTTCTGTCCTGAATAATTCGTCTATTTCCCTGTTATCGTCCATTTTATTTAACGCACTATTTTTTCCAAGTTACTCACACTATTGTTCAAAGCCCGCTGAAGAAGCACTCTGGCATCCGACAAGTTCGATTTGCTCGTCCCCTCCGATATTCCAAGTTGCTCCGCTATTTCACGATGCTTCAAGCCCTCAAAAACATAGAGGTTGAAGACTATTCTATATCCCGGAGGAAGTTTCTGCACCATCTTCATCAATTCCTTGGCATTCATCTGGCTCACCACATCGTCGGTAGCGTAGTCGCCCATCTTATGCTGGTAATCGTCTATATGAACTATTGAAATCATCTTCGTATTTTTTCTGAATTTATCTATCGCCAAGTTAACCATTATCCTCCTTATCCATCCTTCGAGCGCCACCTCCTGCTTGAAATTCTTTATATTCTCAAAAACCCTCATGAAACCTTCAAGCAACGTGTCCTCCGCCTCTTCCTTGTTCCTGGAATAACGATAACACACCGCAAACATCTTGGCATAATACAGCTTATAGAGCTTGCTCTGCGACTGCCTATCCCATTCCATGCACCCCTTTATCAATACGTCTTCGTTATCCATTTCTACCATTACCGGCTATAAAATACAAGACGCCATACACAAAAAATGGTTGGGCAGCCACCGAAATATTTATTCTCAATCATGGCGACAAATGTAGGGAAATATATAAATGATGACAAAAATTTCCTTTCTTTTCATTTGGAGCCTACGGTTTCTTCTCGCATCATGGTGCTACCTGCCAGCCACCAGTTAGCCCGACCATACGCACAAGAATGCCTTCGCACACGGGGCTAATCTTGGGCATGTCAGGGCTATTTCCGACGGCAGCTACCTCGAAATGGCTGTCAGAAGACTTTTTTCAGGCCAACAATTATGAAAACCACCCCTTATATATATGGTATAGACATGAAAACCTGATTCTTTGGTCGTTACAAAACATTACTTGGCCTCCAAGTAATATTACCTAGCCTCCAAGTAATATTACCTGGCCTCCAAGTAATATTACCTAGCCTCCAAGTAATATTACCTGGCCTCCAAGTAATATTACCTGGCCTCCACGTAATATTACCTAACCTCCAAATAATATTACTTGGAGGCCGTAGAGTGTTTTGTAAACCCGAAGGAAAATTCCTTATAGGCTAATTATCAATGTATTCCTGAAATTTTGGGGTGCTTGCTTCGGCGAAAAGGCTTTGCCTTTTCGCCGAAGCCACGTTCCTGACAAAAAGTTCCTTCGAAGCTGCTGCCATCAATCCTAGCCCTGACATGCCCAGCTTATCCTGCCATTACGAAGGCCCTTGCCTTTGGCGGCAGATAATCGATGGCTGGCAGGTAGCACCATGATGCGAGAAGAAACCGTAGGCTCCAAAAAAGAATTATAAATTAGGAATTATGAATTATAAATTCGGTGGGGAGGCAGAAAAATGAGGGGATGACTAACGATTCTTCCCACCCGATTTTTGAGAACTTGACCGTAAATGGCCTTAGCTACCTCGTAGTTTTTATCTATATTTGCGTCCATAAAATAAATATTTACCCTAAAACAAAAATAAAATGAACAAAAGAACATGGATTATTGTCGGAATAATAGTGGTAGTGCTATTCTTTCTGTATTCGAGTTTCGTAGGACCTTATAATAATATGGCCACGATGAAGGTGGCGGTGGAAAAACAATGGGGACAGGTGCAGGTTCAGTATCAGCAGCGTGCCGATTTGATTCCTCAACTGGTGGAAACGGTGCAGGGCTACGCTCATTTTGAAAAATCGACCTTGACAGAAATAGCAGGATTGCGCTCACAAGCCGGTCAGGCCAAAGTAAATGTGAACAACAAAAGCCTTTCGGTGGATGACCAGGTAAGAGCTGCCAACCAGATGGAAGGAACTTTGGCAAGACTGATGGTAGTGGTAGAGAAATACCCTGATTTGAAAGCTAACCAGAACTTTATGGCTTTGCAGTCGCAACTTGAAGGTACCGAACACCGCGTAGCAAACGAACGCCGAAAGTTTAACGATGCCGTAGGCGAATTCAACAGCTATATCGTCCTGTTTCCAAAAAATATGATTGCCTCGATGTTCAATTTCAAGCAAATGGAATTCTTCAAGGCTGATGCAGGTGCAGAAAAAGCTCCAAAAGTGAAGTTCGATTAATGAATATCGATGCCTAGAGCAAAGGATTTTTTCACCAAAGAGCAACAAGAACGGATTGTTGCCGCCGTTAAGGAAGCCGAACTGAACACTTCTGGCGAGATACGCGTCTTCATTGAAGATAAGTGTATCGAAAACGTTTTGGATAGGGCCGCTTTCATTTTCGAGCAACTGGAAATTCATAAGACCCAAGAACGAAATGGGGTACTGTTCTATCTTGCGGTCTCTCATCGCAAGTTTGCCATCCTTGGCGATGCTGGAATAAACAGCAAGGTGAAACCGGACTTCTGGGACGAGATAAAACACACCATGGTAAGCCATTTTAAACTTCAGGACTTCGCCACAGGAATGAGCAAAGGAATAATGATGGCGGGCAAAGCCTTGCAGGAATATTTTCCTCATCAAGCTGATGATGTGAATGAACTCCCAGATGAAATCGTTTTCGGAAAATGAACAAGATAATTAGAAAGTTGGTTCTTTTGTTGGCATTGTTGATTCCGTTGCTCGGAATTTGCAAGGATGAGTTTCCGGAAAAGTCTAACCGACTGGTAAATGATTATACCGGCAACACGTTTACTCCTCCGCAGCTTCATGCCCTTGAACAGGAGTGTAGAAAATTCAATGACTCCACTTCCACTCAAATTGCAATCGTGATAATGAAGTCTGTCGGTGATTATGATATCGCCGATTACGCAGCCCAATTGGGTGATAAATGGGGAATAGGAACTAAGAAGAAAGACAATGGGATTCTAATAGTGGTAGCAAAGGATGATCACAAGATGACCATACAGGTAGGTTATGGATTGGAGCCTGTCATACCGGATGCAATTGCAAAAACGATCATAGAAAACGAGATGAAGCCATCGTTTAAGGAAGGTAATTTCTATCTTGGCTTGCACAATTCAGTTATAACGCTTATGTCTTTGGCACGAAAGGAATTTACCCCGGATCAATACATGAAAAACAAGCAAGGAAGAAGTGAAGAGCAATCGCCATTTGGTTTCTTTTCGTTGGTAGTACTTGTTATCGTTTTTATTGTGTTTTTCCGGAAGTATCGTTCTGTTAAAAATTATGCAGCCATGAATAATTTAGGCTTTTGGGCGGCTTGGGCCTTGTTGATGGCATCCACTAATCGGTCGTCAGGCAGTTGGAATAATTTCAATTCTGGTGGTGGAGGTTTTGGCGGCTTTGGAGGAGGAGGTGGTGGTGGTAGCAGCGACAGTGGTTTTGGTGGTTTCGGAGGAGGAAGTTTTGGAGGTGGTGGAGCTTCTGGTAGTTGGTAATAAAAATCGATAAATGAAAAAGATATTCATATTAATTCTATCCATAATTTTTTTTTCTTGTAATAATTCTCAAGAAAAAAAGGAAACCAAACATGTTCATGTTATTGGATTTTTAGACTTGCTTCAAGATGAAACATTGGAAAAAGCCAGACATGGTTTTTATGATGCCTTAGCAAAAGGCGGCTACAGCGAAAAGGATTCTACGCTTAGGATAGTTTACAGAAATGCTCAAGGAGATCAACCTACATTAATCCAGGCATGTGACTATCTGGTATCCCAAAAGGTTGATTTGATAGCCACTTGCCCTACCATATCAACAATAACTACTGCGCAGAAGACCAAAGTGATTCCAATCTTCATGATGGTGTCTCCTGATCCTAAAAATGCAAAACTTACTGATGCAAATGGGAATACTCAAAGGAACCTTTTAGGTGCTTATGAGACATTAGATTATATTGATTCATCCGTTGCATTAGTCAGAGCTATTTTTCCGAAATCTAAAAAACTTGGGGTTATTTATAATCAGGCAGAACCTCAATCTACAGATGCATTTAATGAAGTAAAAAGCAAGTGCAAGGAATTAGGCTTGAACTTGGAAGTGCTTCCAGTCAATAATTCTTCCGAAACTCAACTGGCAGTACAATCCTTGATAAATAAAGGTATCGATGTGTTCTTTGCCATGCCGGACAATGCCGTGTTTGCTTCTTTTGAAACCATTGCAAAATCATGTGATGCAAAGAAAATTCCTATCTTCACTTGTGAAGTCGGGTTGGTGGCTCGTGGTGCATTGGTTTCTTATGGTGCCGACTTTTATCAATGGGGTTTACAAGCCGGCGAACAGGCAGTTCAATATTTGAAAACGAAATCATTGGATGGTTTGAAAGCAGAACATGTAAAAATCAGGAAGCGTGTTTATAATGGTGCCACTGCAGCTAAATTCAATTTGCAATTCGATTCCTCTTTCGAAGTGTATCACAAATAATCCTTCTTTTATCTGACATGAACTTCTACCTCTCTGCAATAATGCTTGGATTGGGGTTCGTTTCGCTTGGTTTCGGCATCTTCATTTCCATGCGAATATTCAATATCCCTGATATAACCACTGATGGCAGTTACACATTAGGCGGGGTGGTTACGGCAGTAATTCTATCTAAATACAGTTCTGTTCCGATGGCTTTAATGCTGTCATTCATTGCTGGAATCATCGCTGGTTCTGCTACAGGATTCATCAACACAAAATTAAAGGTGAATGCATTATTGGCAGGAATATTAATCATGACGGCACTCTATTCCGTCAATCTTTCCTTGATGGGGCGTTCAAATATACCACTCATAAATTTGCCTACCGTCTTCGATTGGTTTTCATTTATCAATGATAATTCCATGCGTCAATTCTCGATATTGCTGTTCATCACCATACTCCTGGTCGCCTTCTTGTCATGGTTGTTGAAGACCGATTTCGGCATTGCCATGAGAGCGACAGGAAACTCTGAAACAATGGTAAGGGCGATGGGTGTGGATACCTCAAGAATGAAAATAATGGGGCTTGCCTTGGCAAATGGATTGACAGCCGTTAGTGGTTCTTTGATAACGCAATACCAAGGTTTTGCAGACATCAACATGGGAATAGGCATCGTCATTCTTGGTCTTGGTTCGGTGATGATAGGCGAAACGATGATGAACCTCTTGAAGGTGAATTCCCTCTTCTTCAGATTGATAGGAGTCATTATCGGCACAGTTGTTTTTAGGCTGATATTGGCGGTTGCACTTTCATTGGGCATCGACCCGAACTACTTGAAACTCATCACCGCCTTGATAGTCTTGGCAGTTGTCAGTCTTCCTAATCTTAGAAAAAAGGTATGATAAACTTAACCGACATTAACAAGACTTTCAATCCACATACGCCACAGGAAGTAAGGGCTTTGAGGGATATCAACCTGCATATTGCCAATGAGGATTTCGTAATCATACTCGGTTCAAATGGTTCTGGAAAAAGCACCTTGCTGAACATCATTGCCGGAAATATCCTAGCCGACAAAGGCCAACTGACAATCGATAATCAGGCAGTTACCCACATCAAGGATTACGACAGAAGCAAATGGATTGCTCGTATTTTTCAGGACCCATTTTCTGGTACTGCCTCCGAATTGAGCATCATTGATAACTTCCGATTGGCCAGCATCAGAACAAAAAAGAAGGGCCTCACGATAGGCATCAACAATGATTTCAAGAAAACGGTGAGGGACAAGATTGCCATGCTGGGATTGGGATTGGAGGATAAGCTGGAACAACCCATGGGCACGCTTTCGGGCGGACAGAGGCAGGCCTTGACGCTCATCATGGCCATTATGGATGATGCCAAAATACTGTTGCTCGACGAACCTGCTGCGGCTCTCGACCCAAAGACTTCGGAGATAATCATGCAAAAAGCCAATCAGTTGATCCATGAATTTCACCTCACAGCCATACTCATAACACATAATCTAAAGGATGCAGCCACTTACGGAAACCGCGTTATTCTCATGAAAGAAGGCAGCATTGCCATTGATAAAAAGGAAAAAGTGACCATCAATGAACTGCATAATTGGTTCTCTTGAATGCTTAGAAATGCCATTATTGATAAATATGTTCATAATTCTTAACATTTGTTTTGGTGAGTTCGTTTATATTATCTTATATTTGCCGCATTATAAACATAAATATTTACTAACTAATTAAAAAAAATTACATGAAAAGTCTCTTAAAAACAATCACTGTCCTTGCATGCGCATTTTGCATGACTATCGGACAATCAAATGCTCAGGCATTTAAAGAAGGTCAAAACGCTTTACAATTAGGCATTGGTTTTCCAAACTTGCTTGCAGTTTCAACTTCTGCTTATTCTGGATTAAGCAATTTCTCATCCTCAACTACTCCCCCTATTCATTTAGGTTTTGAGCGTGCGGTAACTGACAACATCAGTGCCGGTTTGTATTTGGGATATACTGCCCAAAAATTTTCTTATGCTGAGCCATCATTTTTTGGCAGTACTTCTTATAATTGGACAGAATCGAATTCCTGGATTATTGTAGGAGCAAGAGGTAACTACCATTTCGCTACCGGCGAAAAATTGGATCCTTATGTAGGTGTAATTCTTGGTTACAACATCGTTAGTTCAAAAGTCACAAGCGATGATCCATTAATGTCATCAATGACAGTAAGTGGAGCCACAAGCCAAATGCTTTTCGGCGGTCAAATCGGTATGAACTACTATTTCAGCGATAGCTTCGGTGCTCATGTTGAAGTAGGTTACGGAGTTGCTCTCGTAAATCTTGGTATCACTTTGAAAATGTAATACCCTCGATATATCCTATAAGGAGCGTCCCGGTGTTTCTTAACATCGGGACGCTTTTTTTTAGGACTATCAATAATCATTAACAAAATGACCATAGCTGACAACCTTCTTTCCAACGACAATAACTTTCTGTTAATAGACAGAGAATTCTTGTTTATAGACAGAAATATTTTGTTACAAGACAAAGAAATTGTGTCTAATAACAGAGACTTCTTGTCCTTAGACAGAAAAGTTTTGTCTAAGGACAGAAATGTTCTGTCTAGGGACAGAAAAGTTCTGTCTAGGGACAGAAAAGTGTCATTATAACATATAATGCTCTATATATCAATCAATTACATATAAATTAAAATAATAACATGTCAAGTAGAATCTCAGAAACCATCCCCGGATTTACCGTGTACATCCGAAGAACCGACAGCAAACTCCAAGAAGTAGTTACCCCTACAAACGGAACCCGCCTAGGACTCACCGTGCCAAACCAAACCGAATGGCACAACAGACGAGTAGCCTTCGACATACTCATCACCAAACACGATGACCCCTTGCAAGACACCAAAGACATCAACAAGCAAGTACGCACCTTCATGAAAGCATTCCGCATGTTCGGCCAACCCCTCCTGAACGTAATGGCAGCCAGCCCAAATGCCATCTCCTCCGACGAAGAAACCTTCAATTTCGTCATCGGCCACGCCGATCCTACACACATAGAAACCGGCATCGAACAATTCTGCAACAGCGAATGGACCACCATCGGAGGCGCAATCATGAAAGGCCGATGCCACGTAGAAGGAGTAGGAGTAGGGCTCGACACAGCCGAACATGCCACCGGAGTAGAACTCGCATACACCATCGGCGATACCCCATTCACCGATCCCGATGCCAGCGGAGTAATCCATAAAACCTACACCAGCGCCACTTTCGAACTCCACCTCGGCCTCCCAAACAGCCTCAAAAAACTCAACTACACCCAGCGATGGATCAACTTCACCCATCCCGAACTGAACGGCCCCTATTCACCCGTTCAAACCACCGGAATATTGTAAAAAACAACTCACAATAAATCCAAAACCCCTTCAAGAAACCAAATTTCCTGAAGGGGTTTTTCTTTTCTTTTTTTTTGAAGCATGACAGACAATACTCGCCCCAACCAAGTCCCGCCAGCCATCAGTTATCTCTTCCATACCCCCCAAAAATGCCAACGCACAAGAGGATAACCTTGGGCATGTCGGGGCTAGATATGACGGCCAACTTCCCGCCCCATCCCACCAAAGAAATCACCGATTCCCCAATCTCGAATTATATATTTTCGCATTCGCCGAATCACCCATCAGCCGATAAGTAGTCGCCAACAAATTCAACACCTCCGCCCTGTTAGGCTCCAGCCCCTCCGCCCGTTTGAAATACTCTATCGCCTTCGCAAACCTCCCCGAACTACCATAGTTCACACCCAAATCGATGATGGCCGTAATGTAATTCGGATTCACCTCCACCGCCTTCTCAAACATCTTTGTCGATTCATCCATCATGTTCTTGTCGCCATAAATCTCACCCTTCGCTATGTAGGCCGACACAAAATTCGGCGTCTCCCGAATCACCGTATCATACTCCGCCAAGGCCTTGTCATACTGCTTCATCTTCTGATACAGAAACCCCAAATTACGATGAATCGTCGTGTCCGGCATCACATGCAAATTCCGATACGTCTCCTCATACTTCAACGAGTTTTCATAATCATTCCTGTTCATGAAACACGTAGCCAAGTAAGCAAAACACTCAGGATAATTCGGCTGAATGGCCACAGCTTTCTGCAGTTCCACTATGGCCTTGTCCACCATCGCAGTCTTTGCGGCAGCATTCTTTTCAGCAGGATATTCAATCTTTATCAACTGGCTCCCGATGTTGTAATGAGCCTTTGCGCTGTTGTCGGCATTCGCCACATCATGCCCGAACAAAGTCAGGTTATCCCTCCAGTCTCCATTCCTCGAAATCGTCTTTATCGAATACAATCCGGCAATGACAAACACCACCATCATCACCTTCCCATTTTGCGAAAAGAAATCACCCACACCAGCGAATTTGTTTTTGTTGGTGTCCGTTTTAGTAATCTTAATGATCAATAAAGTCATCACCAAACAAAACCCCAAAGAAGGAATATACATAAACCGTTCCGCCATGGATGACGCCAGTTTCAGATACATGTTCGACACAGGAAAAAGACTGATGAGATAAAACAAAATCGCAAAAGCGAAGATGTTTCTATCCTTGATTTTATAAACGGCAAATGCACCCATAGCCACATAAATCAGCACGCCCATCAATGCCAAAGGACTGCCAAAAGTCTGTATCGGCAACTGGTTGAAGGAGTAATCATAACTCAGCGGATGCGGAATAATCAACACTCCTACATATCTTAACAAAACATAAAATGCAGTCGCTAAATACTCGCCCGAATCTTTTGCCGCCATCAATGAATTGTCCATCACACTCAAATGCCCTTCGGTTTGTGTAGCCACCAAAATCTGAAAACGCATCAGCACATATACTGCCACTGTAGCCACCACCATCAGCGAAACCTTGATGATGTTCTTCATTTCTGTCTTGATGAAAACATACAGCATCATTGGAATCAGCACTAGGAAAACGATACCCGTTTCTTTGGACAGCAGGCACAAGAATAAACTGAATATAGCCATCAGCAAACTACCTATCGAATTGTTCGACAAGTATTTTATGAATGATAAGGAAGCTACTATGGCGAATAAAAAACACAGGATTTCATCGCTGCTTTTTATGTTGTTCACCACCTCCGTATGGATAGGATGCGTGATGAAAAGCAAGGAACAGATGAACGGAACCAGCGTGTTTTGCTTTCCAAATAACTTGCAAAGCAACGTGAACAAAAGCCAACCAGATAATGCAAAAAGAAAGACATTCATGAAGTGATAAACCTTAGGGCTATCAGGGAACAGCTGCCACTCCACAGCAAAAAGCACCATCGAAAGTGGACGGTAAATAGGGTCATCCACATGGGTGAATCCATACCAATAGCTTTTCTTTAATAACTCTGGAATTCCTGAAATCCCTTGATGCACTATTTTGTTTTCCTTGATTACAGCCGTATCATCGAGTGCATAATTGAAGCTGATGCTTTGAGCATAAATCATGAAAGCAAAAGCAGCAATGATTATCCCCAAAGCATTCCTGATTTTACTTAGGTTGTTTGTATCTAGCTTTTTCTCAATTACTTTACGTTGTTTCATATTTTAGGAATTGCAGAAGCGGTAAATATTTAATTCGCAAGATTATTGCCCGGTCATGCTCTTGACCTTGTCCATCAACTCAAGCGCCTTTTTATTATCACCCATATTAGAATAAACCGTTGCAAGGAACTTTAGATTTTCAACATCAGAAGGTTCTATCTCTATCGCTTTATTCAAGTATTCTATCGCCTTTGGATATTGCTGCAAATTCATGTAGGCACATCCCAAATAACTTAGTGGCTTTTCATAATTCGGGTCAAGTTCAAGTGCTTTCATTGATTCTACGATTGCTTCGTTTGGCATCTTCTTGTTCAAATAGTTGAAGGCTTTATTCTTATATGCTTTCGCTATCTTTGGATTATATTTTATGACAGAATCAAGGTAGCTTAAGGATTTGTCGAATTCTTTCACTTTAGTATATAATATACCAAGATTCATGAACACGGTTGTGTCAGGCTTACGGTCATATTTCAATAACATTTCGTAGGTTGTTATTTCATTATTCCACTCCGTACGAAGATCATAACATCTGGCAAGGTTTCGATAGGCATCGGGATAGGCAGGAAAAATATTCAAAGCCTGTACATATTCCCTAACTGCACTATCCAAAATGATGGCTTTTTGATTGATATTATCTTCTTTGGGAAATATATCTACAAACAAAGCTGTTCCATAATTATAATGGGCTCGCGCACTTTTATCAATAACCTTTACGTCATGCCTGAATAAGGTAATGTTATCTTTCCAATCTTTGCTGCGTGCCAATGTTTTGAATGAAAAGGACGCAATAACTATGAATATGATTCCAAACAAAACAGCGTTCATAGAAACCATTTGCTCGAGGTTGGTGAATTTAGGTTTATTCATGTCTTTGGTTGAAAGTTTTATTAGCAAAAAGGAAATTGCCAGACAAAAGCCTAAAGAAGGGATAAAGAGAAACCTGTCTGCCATTGAAGAACCTATGGTGATGAATAGATTTGATACAGGAGATATTGTAAGCATAAAAAAGAGTATGGCGAATGCAAGAATTGATTTCTTTCTAATGCTCAAAATAGCATAAATCAATAAACCTAAATAAAACAGGATAGAGAACATTGCCAAAGGATCTGAAATCTTTTGAATTGGGATATAGGCAAATGAATAATCATAAGATAAACTTGCCGGATATATCATCATTAATACATATCTGAATAGTATGAATATAGCAGTAGCTTTTTGACCAATCCAATCAGGTGCTGCAAGTATGGAGTTATTTAAAGGAGAGTCGTAGCTGAGAGGATGTAGGGTTGAAAAAACATAAGTACGTATCATGAAGAATAATACCGCCATGCCTATAAATGCACTGGTGGCTATTGCAATTTTCTTAATGTTTGCATTTGTGAAGAAGTATAGAACAAGTGGCATGATAGCTAAGAAAGTTATACTGTTTTCTTTTGACAATAGTGCCAAGAAAAAACAGATAGTTGAAACAATCAATAAAACTATTGACGATTTCTCAATGTATTTAATGATTGTATAAATGGAAAGAATTCCGAACAAGAAACAGAGTATTTCATCCCGACTTTTAATGCTGGCAACCACTTCTGTATGTATGGGATGTGCCACATAGAGCAAGGCACAAATGAAAGGAAGCAGTAGGTTTCGCCGACCAAAAAGCTCGAATAGAAGAATAAACAATAACCAACATGATAGCGCATATAAGATTACGTTCATCAAATGCCCCACCAATGGTTTATCAGGAAAAAACTGCCATTCAATGGCAAACATTACCATCGACAATGGTCGGTAGATAGGACCACGAACTTCAATGTCGTAGCCATACCAATAATCCGTTTTAAGCAAAGTTGGAATTCCTTTAATGCCTTTGGTAGTTACCTTGTTCGCCTTGATGACGGTGTTGTCATCCAAAGTATAGTTGAATTTTAAACTTTGAACATAAAGTGCGATGGCAAAAACCGCTATTATAATTCCTAAATAATTCTTTAAGCGTGAGATAACTTTCGGATCAATCTTTACTTCTTCTTTTTTTACTTTCTTTACTGGTTTCATATTTCAATATTTAATATTTTCTAAACTGTTATTTGGGATTTGCTATCTTGATTTGTCGGCCTTCATCCTTTCAGACCTGTCCATGAATTCCTTTCCTTTGGCAAGGTTGCCCATGTTGTGATAAGCAGCCCCGATAAAGAATACGGTCTCTGCATCAGTTGAATCGAGGCTTGCAGATTTGTTCAGATAATCCAGCGCTTTGTCGTACTCCTTTAGGTTTACATAGGCACAACCGGCATTCATGTATGCCTTGGCATATTTGGGGTTGAGTTCAATGGCTTTATTGCTGGCAGCAATGGCTTCTTTGTCATTGGCAAGATTCAAATACGCAAAGGCCTTGTTGCTATATGCTTCAGCAAATTTGGGGTCGTGCTTAATGGCCGAATCGAGCATGGAAAGGGATTTGTCGAACTGCCCGACCTTTCCATATAATACGCCAAGATTATTGAAAAGCACGGTATTGGGTTTGTTGGTTATCTGTCGGGCTATCTCGAAGTTCCTGATGGCATTCAGGTAGTCGTCCTTGTTCATGTAACACTGGCCAAGAAAAAAGTTTGCGGTGGGATAATTAGGGAAATACTTCAATGCCTCATTGAATTGCACAAGGGCATCATTGTTATACTTCTTCTTCAAGACCCTATCCTTTTCTTCAGGGTATAAATCGACCAAAAGAACGGTGCCAAGGCTAAAATGAACCCTTGCACTCTTGTCAACTATATTCACATCGTGGCCAAACAACGCATGATTGTTTTTCCAATCCTGGCTGCGTGCATAAGTCTTGACAGAATATAATCCAACGATAACGAAAACCACCACAAAAAGCATTGAATTGCTCGACAGCATTTGCGATAGGGTGCCAAATTTCCGCTTCATCATGTCAGCCTTGGTGAATTTTATCATAAGCAATGAAACAACGAGGCAAAAGCCCAAGGAAGGCATGTACATGAATCGCTCTGCCATGGGAGACCCTATCATGATGAGGAGATTGGAAACAGGAATGAGCGTAAGCAAATAAAAAAGTATGCCGAAGGAAATGAAATCCTTCTTGACGATGTTCCTGAATGCATAAACCAACAGAAAACCATAGACGGCAAGGCCCATGAATGCTCCAGGATCGGTGAGCTGCTGGATGGGAATGGTCATCATCGAATAATCGTAGGACAAAGGATGCGGGATGATGAGCAAAATGACATATCGAAGCAAGACATACACCGCTGTAGCTTTCTGGCTGATGAAATCCTTCGCCAGATACAGCGAATTGTTCAATGGAGAATCAAAACTGCTGATGACAACGCCAGCAAGAACAATATGGCGAATGATGAGAAACACGATTATCGGCAAGGCAAAGGCAAGGGCGACGATGGCTATTTTCCTTTTCTCGGCAGGGGTGAAGACAAACAGCAAAATGGGCACGATAACGACATAGGCAATGCCAGTTTCCTTGGAAAGTATCGACAAAAAGAAACTGAAACTTGCAGCAATGAGCAGCCAGGGATTGTTATTCCTGACATGATTCATCACCAGGAAAATGGCAAACAGGGCAAACAGAAAACAGAGTATCTCATCCCTGCTTTTGATGCTATCGACCACCTCGGTGTGGATGGGATGCGCCACATAAAGCAGGCTTACGATGAACGGAAGCAGCAAATTCTGCTTCTCGAAAAGCATGCACAGAACATAAAAAAGCAAGAGGCAGGTGAGCGCATACAAAAGCACATTGTCGAGGTGATAAACGGCAGGACGGTTAGGGAAAAACTGCCATTCCACCGCAAAGCTGACGATGGAAAGAGGCCGATATTGAGGCACACGCAAGGAATCGTCGTTGCCATACCAATAATCGGTGGAAAGCAGGGTGGGAATGCCCTTGAAACCTTGCTTGGTGATGGCGTTTTTATGCGTCACCGTATCGTCATCGAGGGTATATTTGAAGCCCACGCTCTGGATGTAAAGAAGGAAGGCAAAAATGGCCACAATGACACCCAAAACCAGTTGGAGTTTCCTCACAGCTTTAGGGTCGGTATGGGCAGGTATGGCTTGCGTTTGCTTCATCAAAAAATTATAAATGGATATGGCAAAAATAGAAAAAATAATTTTGGTGCCGACAATAATTTTATCATGATGCCCCGAAAGGGAAATTATTATAAAATTATTGATGACTTTATTGAGAATGAAAATGATGATGGCATTATTTCCAAGCCTCCCATCATGGTCCGAAAAGGGACTATGATGGGAGGTTATGATTTTATTGAGAATACAAATGAAGCCATGATTTACCTGTTTTAGCTTATTATTGATGATTTATAAGCTGCCAGATTCAAAACTGGAGCCACCAGATTCAAATCTGGAATCACCACTTTCATGAATGGCACCACCATTTTCACTTTTGGCTGCGTCATTTTCACTAATGGCGCCACCATTTTTGCTTTTCACGCCACCATTATTGCTTTTGGTGCCACCATTTTCGCTTTTGGCTACACCAGATTCAAATCTGGTGGTTCCAGATTCAAATCTGGTGGCACGATCCTTAAAGATGGTGGTACGATCCTTAAAGATGGTGGTACGATCCTTAAGAACGGTGGCACGATCCTTAAGAACGGTGGCACGATCCTTAAGAACGGTGGTGCCATCCTTAAGAACGGAAGGCCAATTTGGTCATTATAAATCATCAATAAAGATAATTATATGGTAATCAAGACTCATCAATCATTAAAAATATTTATTGATGACTTGATAAAACAAAAACAGCCGCTCCAAATCAATGAAGCGGCTGTTTGTTTGAAAAATGCCCTTGGCGAAAGGTTTTTTGTCTTATTTGATGATCACCATCTTGCCGTTTGCAATGACATTGTTGCCGGCATTCAGTTGATAGTAATAGATGCCTTTGCTCATCGCAGCGGCATTGATGACTTGCGAACCTTCCATGCCATTGATGGCCTTGGAATACACCAATCTTCCGGCAATATCAGTGATGATGATGGCCGTGATATTGGATTCCAGCTTATAATCTACGGTGAAATTACCGTCGTTTGGATTAGGGAACACATTAACGAAGAAACCGTTATTGAGGGCAGGAACATCGGTACAGGCATTTACCGTGATGCTGTCGACAGCGGTGTTGCTGCAACCCTGACCATCGGTATAGGTGTAGGTGATTCCATGTGCGCCAACGCCAGCAATGGCAGGATTGAACTGACCAGCACTAACGCTAGCACCGGTATAAAATCCACCAGATGGAGCTCCACCACCCAACGAGAAGATAGGCCAGTTGATGCAAACCAAATGTTGGTTTAAGGTAAGCGATACGGTAGGCGCAGTGAGAACGGTAGCGGTAATGGAAGCGGAAGAGGTACAGCCGTTGCCATTGGTTACGGTTACGATGTAATTACCGGAAGTGTTCACCACAATGCTGTCGATGGTAGCGCCAGTGCTCCAGTGGTAACCAGCCCAAGTGCCTGCATGCAAGGTCAAAGAACCAGTGCTGCAGAAAGTGGTAGAGCCGCTGGTGTCGATGGTTACGTTTGGCAATGGATTAACGGTTACGGCTTGAGAAGCGGTGCCTGTGCAGCCATTCACATCGGTAACGGTAGCGATATAAGTGTTAGAATTGATGACGTTAATGGTTTCCGATGTTTGAGTGGTGCTCCAGTTGTAGGAGATGTAAGTACCTGCATCAAGCGTCACCGAACCGCCATCACAGAAAGTGGTAGGGCCATTCGCTGTAATGGTAGGGGTAGGGTTGAAATTGACAATAACATCTTGGGTAGCTGTAGCAGAGCAGCCATTGTTGTCGGTAACGGTTACATCATAAGTACCTGCAGCATTAACCGTGATGGTCTGGCTGGTGTTGGCATTGTTCCATACATAAGAAGAGTAAGCGCCAGCATCCAATACTACCGAGCCACCGGAGCAGAAGGTAGTTGGGCCGTTGGCAGTGATGGTTGGAGTAGGAAGAGCATTGATGCTGATGGTAGCAGAACCGCTTCCGACACAGCCATTGCCATCGGTAACGGTAACGGTGTAGGTTCCGGCAGTGTTTGTGGTAATCACTTCTACAGAACTACCAGTGCTCCAGGTATAATCGATATAGGAACCGGCATCCAGATTTACCGAACCACCAGCACAGAATGTTGTTGGGCCGCTTGATGTAATGGATGGAGCAGGAGGAGTGAAATTGACAATAACCAAGGAAGTGGTAGCAGTACAACCGTTAAGGTCGGTAACCGTAACAACATAGGTAGCAGAAGCCGAAGCGGTAATAACTTCAGTTGTTGCACCGGTGCTCCACATGAACAAGTTGTAAAGACCACCATCCAAATGCACTGTGCCACCTGGGCAGAAGTTTATAGGGCCATCAGGAGTGATGGTAGGTGTTGGCAGTGCGTTAACGGTAATGGCAACGGTAGTTGAACCATGACAGCCATTGTTGTCAGTAACTGTAACTACATAGTTGCCATTTGCTGCAGCGGTTGTAGTTTCAGTAGTAGAGGAATTACTCCAGCTATAACCTGTATAAGTACCAGCATCCAAACTGACGGAACCACCAGAACAGAAGGTGGTAGGTCCAGCAGCAGTAATACTAGGAGTTGGGTTAGCATTGACAACAATAGATTGAGATGCGCTGCTGATGCAACCGTTATTGTCAGTAATGGTAACGGTATAACTATTTTGAGTAGAGACAGTAATGGTTTGAGTAGTTTCGCCAGTACTCCAATTATATCCGGAATAGTTTCCTGTTGTCAAGTTAACAGAACCACCAACGCAGAAGGTAGTAGGACCAGATGCAGTAATGACTGGCGATGGGATTGTGTTTACTGTGACCACTTGAGTACCAGTTCCAGAACATCCGCCAGTATTTGTAACGGTAACGACATAACTTCCTGAAGTAGTGACATTGATTGTTTGAGTGGTTGCTGCATTGCTCCATTCAAAGGAAGTATAATTGCCAGCGTCTAGAGTTACGGAACCGCCAGTACAGAAGGTAGTAGGACCTGAAACAGATATGGTAGGAACCAAAACAGCAGATTGAACGACTGCTTGTGAAGCAGTACCTGTACAACCGTTTGCATCGGTAACTGTTACAGTGTAAGTACCTGTTGTATTGACAGTTGTAGCATGGGTATTGTTACCATTGCTCCAAATATAAGCATTATAAGTTCCGGCATCTAAAGTTACATTACCACCAGCACAGAAATTAAGTGGTCCATTTGCAGTAATAACAGGAGTGGCAAGAGGATTTACGGTAACTGCTTGAGACGCAGTTGCGGTACAACCAGATGCATTAGATACTGTAACAACATAGTTTCCAGAGGTGGTGGCAGTTACGATTTCATTGGTGGCCCCTGTGCTCCAGCTATAACTATTGAACGCACCAGCATCAAGATGGACATTGCCTCCGATACAGAATGTAGTGGAACTGTATGGAGTAATAGTTGGAACTGGGTTAGCATTAACAGTTATTGTCTGCGTAGCAGTTCCGGTACAACCTGCACTAGCTGTTACCGTAACAGAATAGGTTCCTGATGTGGTTGGGCTGATTGTTTGAGTTGAAGCTCCTGTGCTCCATACATAATTCGTATATGTTCCAGCATCTAATGTAACTGAATTTCCATCACAGATTGTTGTTGGCCCAGAAGGAGTAATCGAAGTACTCAATGAACTTGTTACATTAACAATTTGGGAAGCGGTAGCTGTACAACCTGTATTGCCAGTGATTGTAACGGTATAAGTACCTGTTGAGTTGACTGTTATTGCTTGGGTTGTTGCAGCGTTACTCCATAAATAGGAAGTACTTGCATTGGCAGATAAATTCACCGAACCACCGGTACAAAAGTTTGTAGGACCACTTGGAGTAATCGAAGCTGTCGTTGCATTGTTGACAGTTACAATTTGTGTTGCTGTTCCTGTACATCCATTTGCATTTGTAACAGTTACAATATATGTACCACCTGTCGTTACCAAGATAGTATTAACCGTTGAACCTGAAGTCCACAAGTAGGAAGAATAGCCAGCACTGCTTAAAAACACGGAACCTCCATTACAGAAAGTGGTAGGACCACTTGCTGAAATTACAGGGGTTGGTGATGGGTTAACAACAATTACCTGTGTGGCAGTTGCAGTACAACCTTGCGCACTGGTAACTGTTACTCTATAGGTTCCAGCTGTAGTCACATTAATGGTATTTGTTGTTGCTCCATTACTCCAATTATAGGTGCTGAAGGTCTGTGTTGATAATTGTACACTACCTCCAACACAGAAAGTTGTAGGACCATTTGCTGTTATTGTTGGGGTAGGGGCAGGATAAACAGTTATTGTCCTGAAGTTGGTTCCGGTACATCCTGTATTATTAGTAACCGTCACAGTATATGTACCGCTTGCATTCACAACTATATTGTTCGTTGTAGCTCCAGTACTCCAATGGTAAGCAGTATAAAATCCAGCAACAGTTAAGGTAACAGTTCCTCCTTGACAAAAACTAGTAGGTCCGTTTACATTAATTGTTGGGTTTGGATTTGCATTCACAGTTACAACTTGTGTAGCCGTTGCAGTACATCCATTTCCTGTTGTTACGGTAACACGATAAGTTCCTACAGTAGTAATCGAAATAGTATCGGTTGTGGCACCCGTGCTCCATACCCATGATGTAAATGATGTGGTTGTGTAAAGCCTTACGCTACCACCAGTACAGAAGGTTGTAGGACCACTGGCTCCAATTGCTACAATGGGAGGTGTTACGGTTACTGTTCGAGTTTGTGTGTTGGTACAACCAGCATTGTTGGTAACAGTAACAACATAATTGCCGGTTTGAGTAACTGTTATAGTATCAGTGGTAGCTCCTGTGCTCCAGTGCCACCCTGTATATAAGGTTGAAGTATACAACTTAACGCTTCCAGGACAAGCAAAGGTGGTAGGTCCACTCGCATTGATGGTTGGGGCAGTGATTGGTGTAACGGTTACTGTCGTAAAGGTGCTTCTGGCAGTACATCCAACGGCATTGGTAACGGTAACTCTATAATTACCCGCTGCGGCGATGGTTACTGTATCCGTTGTTGCTCCATTGCTCCACAACCAGCCATTATATAGCGAAGTAGTGTACAATTTAACACTGCTTCCACAAGTAAATGTCAACGGACCGACAGAACCGATAGTCGGAGCAGCAATTGCATTCACCGTTATTGCGGTATTGGCACTCACTGCTGTACATCCGGCAGCATTTGTTACGGTAACTCTATAATTTCCAGCGGTAGTCACCACAATGGTGTCTGTTGTGGACCCATTGCTCCATAACCAGGAGGTATATAGCGTAGAAGTATATAACTTCACAAATCCTCCACAAGTAAATGTCGTTGGTCCGCTAGCAGTGACTGTAGGTGTGGCTATGGCGTTTACTGTTACGGCTCTGGTAGCGCTTGCCGTACATCCATTTGCCGTAGTTACAGTCAATGTGTAGTTTCCTCCAGCCGTAACGGTGATGGTATCAGTGGTTGCGCCAGTACTCCAAAGATAAGTGCTGAATAATGTAGTCGCATATAATTTTACATTACCCCCACAGGTGAAAGTGGTAGGCCCGTTTGCGCCAATGGCAAGTGCAGTGGTCAAATTCACCGTCACTACTCTGTTTGCTGTACCCGTACAGCCTTGTGCATTCGTAACAGTTAAGGTATAAGTACCTCCAGTGATGACAGTTATAGTATCTGTAGTGGCTCCGGTACTCCATAAGTAACTTGAAAAAGTCGTATTTGCATAAAGTTTCACATTTCCGCCGCAATTGAAAGTCGTTGGGCCGTTTGCACTAACCGTTACGGCAACAGGTGTAACCGTTACGGTTCTATTGGCCACACCAGTACAACCTCCTGTAGTCGTTACGGTAACAGTATAAGTTCCGCCTGTGGTAGCTGTAATCGTATCGGTGGTAGCACCAGTGCTCCAATGATAACTGCCATAAACTGTTGACAAATATAGATTCACACTGCCGGGACAAGCAAACGTTGTTGGGCCACTGGCATTGATAACTGGTTGAGGGTTCAAGAAGGTGGTAACATTGCGAGTAGCAGTGCCGGTACAGCCATTCGCATCGGTAACGGTAACCCTGTAAGCGCCGCCAGTAACCACCGTAATGGTGTCAGTGGTAGCGCCAGTGCTCCAAACCCAAGATGCATAGGCGGTGGCAGTATACAATTTCGTGCTGCCGCCACACAAGAAGAAGGTTCCGCCAATATTATTGATGGTAGGGGTAAGCGTAGTGCCGGTTACGGTAACCGTTACAGTAGCGCTGGCAGCACAACCGCTGCTTAAGCTAGTCTTATATACGGTATAGGTAGTCGTTACGGTAGGGTTAGCCGTTGGGTTGGCAATATTGGCATTCGACAAGCCGGCAGTAGGCAGCCAATGGTAGGCAAAGCCACTCACAGGCGTCTCTCCTATCACCGCTCCGTTGGCATTGGAACTGCAAGTCTTGGTAAATGGACTCCCAGCGCTAACGGTAGGATTCGCAGCGAAGGTTTGTGTACCGCTTGCTACAGAAGCTGTCGAGTTAGATGTAGGAGTGGTATTCGTTGTCAAGGTTCCGTTCACTTTTATCGTGTGTCCGGCAGTCGGAGCGGCGGCAGCGTCCATCGTTACCCAAAAATAGTAAGTCGTTCCGGTGGTCATGGCAGTGGTGAAGGCGGCAAAGGTCTGCGTACCTACGGCTCCAGGAGCCAAGTTGGTGCCAACTTGCGTCGCAGCGGCTAAACTGTTCGTGGTTCCTCTCCATAATTGAAAGCGGATGATGTCTGCCGGTACATAGGTTCCCGTGGTTACGAATCGGAAGCCCGTCATGTTGTTGGTGGCGCCCGTTACCGCGATGGAAAAACTGTGTATCGGTACCTGAACTGCCCCTGGGCAAACGCTGGCTGCTGCCACTGCGTTGTTGCCGATGGCATATGCGGCGTAGGTTTCCGTTTTCATGCCGGTCGTTAATAATAAGGCAACGACCATCGCCTTTAGCAGTACTGAAACTGCCGATTTTGCTGGGTTAGAGTTGTGTTTAGTAAAAAATCTCATTGTTAGTAATATTATTTTTCTCGCCTACTCTATTCGGTTTTCGGCACCCCCGACTGTTTTTGTTTGCGGCAAATGTATAAAAAGATTTTTTAAACATGATATAGGTCATAAATAAATTTAATTATACCTAATTAAAATCATCTTTTTCGATTCCATGACTAAGCTTGAAACTTCTTGAATTTCAATGGATGAATACCTGCCATCACCACTTATTTTCATGCCTCAAAACGATGTTTCTAAAATTCCAAGTGCAGAAAATGGGAAGCAAAAAACCACTTTTTCACCAAAAAATACGTAAATCTCAAAAAAAGCGTAAAAATAATATCCATGACCCCATAAAAGTACGTCTTCCTTAGGCAATGGCATTTCTAAGGCATGAATTTTCTTGAAAAAGGTGCCAAAAAAGTCGCCTAAAATTAATTAGTTTACGCAAATATTTGGAAAAGAATATAATTTATTTGTAATTTTACCGAAACCAAATAATAAAATTATGGCACGATTTATACATCCCACTACGTTCCTCGGCTGGGTTAAGCTGTTCGGAACCATTAAGGCAAAGCATGTGCTCGATGGCGTGGATAGCATTCTCACCATCTTCTTTGAAGAACAGGATATTGTGATTGGCGAAGACCAATCCAATATAAATGATGCCAAAATTGCGGATGGACTCTTCAGTCAGAAGGAAAAAGACTGTAAAAAGATAATGGAAGAAATCGATACCACGATTCGAAATCTCGATAACGACCATATAATGTGCGCACAGTTGCTGAAAAAATTCTATCGCAGGAAAATAACCAGCCTTGGCGCGTTTGGCATCACCACTTCCGGAAACAAGATCGTTTATAAGGAGAATAAGGAACTCCATTTGTTGGAAATAAAGGCCCTTATCGACCATCATAATTCCTTGGCTGCGGGCACCAGCCCCCTTTCGGCTACGTTTCTTGATGAAAACAGCATTGATTTGGTGGCCAACCTGGCGCTGATAGCCCCTACCATAACCAAGATGGCGCTTTGGGTGACTACCAATGACGCAAAGGAAACTCAATGCGAACTGCGAGATACGCTATCAGAGAAATTTGTGGATGACTGCATCGGAACTGGGGATTTTCTCCTTGCCACCTTCAGTAAAAACCCCCATAAGGCGGGCGATTGGGGCATACAAGTGGATAGTTCTCCTCAAAAGGATACGATAAGAGACGGAGAGGTGGATATGCTCGACTCAAAGATGCTGCAACATCTTAAATTGGGAAGTCATCTAATAAATACTGGAACGAAATCTTGGAAAATCTTTAAAGGAACTGATTTAAGTGGAATTCCAGTTATCGTTAATTCAACGGAATTCTTTAAAATCAGGTATGGACATGGAACATCGACGATAGTAAATGATGATCCTACAAACCCTGGTAAATATAACGGAACGTTTACTAATTAATTCTTGATTAATTAGGTCTAATCTGCACATCAGAACACAAAAACCTTGACGCATGTATCCTAAAAGTGCATGCTTATTGGAAACATGCGTCAAGGTTTCTTAAATTCACGTCAAGGATTTCCAAAATTACGTCGTGCTTTTCCAAATTTACGTCGTGCTTTTCCAAATTTACGTCGTACTTTTGCTCATTTACGTCGTACTTTTACCTGTTTACGTCGTACTTTGGGTATTTTGAGGCGAGGAAATGGAGGGTTTAGGCGGGGTTTGTTCATTAATAATCAATGTATTTATTGATGATTTCCTGATTTTTGAGCTTGGAGGCATCAAAATGTATAGCTTTCTTGAGTTTTCATAACAATAATAACCGTCTGCTTTAGCTGACGGACCAAAAAGTCAAAAATGATTCTGGCTTCAGCCACCTACATTTGTATTCTTTGGCTAAAGCTGCCTATAATAGCCATTTTTATCCGTCAGCTAAAGCAGACGGTTATTATTATTGAACATTTATGTTGTATTATCATCAATAATGATTCTTCATTCCATTTATATAGTTTCATCCACGCAGTGGTGATGCCATATAAATGAAATGCGTGTCAAGAAAATAAAAAGTATGGTTGTGGAAATGGCTGTTGTTGGTGCCTTATCAGTCGTTGGTCTTGTAGATATAGCATACGTAGTTGGCGTTATGGTGGTTCAGCTTGTGGAGTATGTTATCTATGAGCCCTGGCTGGATGGTGGTCATGTATTCGAGCTTTGGGAAGGCGCGTTTTAGGGACTCTGTGCGCTGGTTTATGTTTTCTTCGCCGTTGAAAACTACATAGTTGGGGCGATATCGGGGTTCGTTGGTGAGGATGTTCTTTTGCAGGGAGTCCAAGGTGTAGTTTTTGGTGATATAATAGGTGTAGCACCATCGTTTTAGGTAAAACAAGGGCGGTTGGATGAAGTCTTCGTGCTGGGATTCCTCTATCAAGATGTATCGTAGGTCTTTTTGGGCGGATAAATAGCACATGGCCTCTACCCTACTGCGTTTTGAGTAGGCGGAAGAGATGAACAGGAGCGGGAAAAGGTTCAGCGACCAGAAGAATATCCAACATGCAGCGTGCAATCGGGTGTTCTTGGCCCAGAATCGGGATGTTTCGGCGAAGGAATACCAACCGATGGTACCTAAAAGGATGATGAAGGGAAGGGCAGGGAAGATGAATCGCTCTTGTTTGTTGGGGAAGTACGAGTGGGCGGCGAAAAAGACGAGTGTGGGGAGAAAAATGAGGAGGTATCGGCGCCAATTTTTGAGGAAAGCGAAGAAGAAGCCGAAGATGAGGAAGATGGAGATGGGTGGGAGGAAAATGCCGGCTATGAGGAGGATGTAGTTGTACCATTTTTGTGTGCCGTAGGTCTCTGCGTTGGCAAGATTGTATCGGATGTATTCGGTTAACTCCATGAAAGGTTTTTTCCAGACAATCATATCAGTACCTGCCTGCACCAAGGCGATGCAGATGGCGAAGCCGAGGAGTATCAAGGCGGATTCTTTCCATTTTTTGAGGAGTAAAAGGGACATTCCGAAGCCAAAGAGGAAGGTGACGGTCTGGAATCGGATGTTGAAGGCGAGGCCTAACAAAAATCCGACGAAGAGATAGGGTATCCACTTGTGTTTTCCTTCGTTTTTGATGACTAACCACGTGGCATACATGAGGGGAGGGATGCATACGAACTCGATGAGGTTGCGCACGGACATGAAAGGCATGAACCAGAGGAAGGCGAGCAATAGTCCGACTGTCTTTGCAGCCTTTAAGGTGGATAAACGGAGGGTTATCTTGTATCCGAAATAGATGATGGCGAGAGAATAGACGGCATGGACGAAGCGGACGAAATACATCTTCGTTTGTGGGTCGGTGATGCCGAGGAATTGCAAGAAGCTGAACAGTAAATAGTGCAGGCCGGCATAGAAAAGGGGATGCCCTGTAGGAGTGGAGACAGTTTTGGTGATGGAAGGGATCCAGTTGTTGTAATCAAAGCCATCTACCCACGACTGTGCGGATTCTATGATGAGGAAATGGTCGTCCAACATGCCGAACCCCTTGGAAAAGACGACGGAAAGCAAACGTATGGCGGATGCTCCGACAAGTATGGTGAGCAAAGGTTTGGTGGACCAGTATTTAGAGATGATATTTTTGAGATTCATGAGGAATGTATTTTATTTTGTAAAGAAGTTTGCTTAGTTTTGCATGGCAAATTTAGGAAAAAGGATTTGGTGAGCTAACCATTACAACATTATAACTACAAAATACAAACCATGAGAAAGATTTTTGTAACCGGAATAGGAACCGACGTAGGCAAAACCGTAGTTTCGGCGGTGCTGGTCGAGAAATTGAAAGCGGATTATTGGAAACCGATACAGGCAGGCCACTTAAACAACAGCGACAGCAGGATAATGCAGGAACTCATCACGAATGAGAAGACACATTTTCACTCTGAAGCGTATTGTTTCTCGAATCCTGTTGCGCCCATACTGGCAGCGGAAATGGATGGCATGAAAATAAACATGAGCAAGATAAAAATGCCGGAAACCCGCAACAATATCATCATAGAAGGTGCAGGCGGACTGATGGTTCCCCTAACGCCGAAGAGCATGATAGTGGATTTGATAGCAGCCCTCGATGCAGAGGTGGTTTTGGTTTCGAAAAACTATTTGGGAAGCATCAATCATACGCTTCTATCCATAGAATTATTGAAGCAACGCAAGCTGACGATAACGGGCATCATCTTTAATGGATTGCCCAACGAGGAATCGGAAAAATATATCCTGAACTACTCTGGTATCCGCTGCCTTGGACGAATAAAACATGCACCTAAGCTTACGCAAGACTTCATCATCAAGAGTGGAGCAGGGATAACGATTTGATTTTTCGAAAATTCGGATGATTTCCTTCAGGTAAAGGATTTTCGAGGCTTGGAATTGAAATTTATCTGCACAAAAAAATAAACTGCTGTTTATCAATCGTAAACTTGATTCATCAAAATTAAGTTTTGTTAAAAGGGGAACAAATTTTTTGGTGCAACGTTTAAATTATCAATACAAAAACACTAAAAACTTACTGCAATGAAAAAGCACATTCGCCTAGAAGACATCGGGAAAATCGGCAACCAGAGGGTTCCCGTCGCAGCCGGAAAGTTATTGGTCTCGGAACCGTTCATGTTCGATCAGAATTTTGGACGGAGCGTGATACTTTTGTGTGAACATACCCTGGAAGGAACGGTTGGATTCATCTTGAACAAACCTACCGAAGTAACCGTGAATGATGCCATCGAGGATTTCCCAGAATTTGATGGCAATTTGTATTATGGAGGTCCGGTACAGACGAATTCGCTACACTTCATTCATACGCTTGGCGACAAAATACCAGGTAGCCTCGAGGTAGTAAAAGGTATTTATTGGGGAGGTGATTTTGAAGTACTGAAATTATTGATCGACACCAAACAAATAAGGAATGACCAAGTGAGATTTTATGCCGGATACAGCGGTTGGGAACCTAACCAACTGAAAAAGGAATTAAAGGAAAAGACTTGGATCATTGCAGACGTAAATTCGCAGTATCCTTTTGCGGAAGATCCACTTCATTTATGGAGAGATGTGTTGAAAGGTATGGACGAACAGTTTTCAGTCATGTCCAATTTCCCTGAAGACCCATCCTTGAATTAAATACCCGTTGAATTTTAGGTTTTTGGTCTTGTTTTAAATAGCAACTGCATAATAAAAATGCTATAAGTCTTTGCATTGAAATGCAATGGTCTAAAAAGAGATTTAAGCCTAATAGCTTTGCATAACAATCAATTCTTTTAGGATTTAAGATGAAAGATTATTGCTTATTATAAATTTGTAGTATTTTTGTCCCCTCAAAACATAAAGTAACCAAATGGAAATTTTGCCGTTAAAAGCAACTTGTTTAATGAATGTTAACAAAAAGCGATAAAAAATAATGACTAAATTTATACATTTAAGGTGCTATTTCCAAAATAATATTAATTTTACGCCCTCATTCTAATACATAAATCACGAAAATAATGATGAAAACCAATACAACAACAAAACTGTTAAACAATAAAATAGGCAAAACAACATTTGTTTTTATATTCCTGCTATTAGTATTTGCTGGAAGCAATAAAATGTTTGCAGGATCACCCCCAGTGGCAAGTTTTTCTCCAACTACCGACACTGTAGTCTGTGTTAATAGCCCAGTTGTGTTTGTTAGCACAAGTACAGGGGATACTGCTTTGGCTTGGACTTTTCAGAGTGGCACACCTGCAACTTCTACTACCGGCGTTACGCCTGTTGTTTGGACAACTCCTGGAAATTATACAGTTACTTTGACCGCATCTAATGGATATGGTACCAGTTCAAAAACAATTAATGTTCAGGTGAGTTTTTGTGCCAATTATACTGTTAGTGATAATACCGTTTGCTTTGATACCTGTGTGTCATTTATCGATGTCAGTACAGGGAACCCAGTTGCTAGGCATTGGGATTTTGGACCAGGTGCAAATTTCGGTTCAGGGTTTGATACCCTTGCTGTGGTGCCTTGTGTATCTTGGAATACTCCTGGTTATCACTATGTAACTTTACAGATATTCTTCAGTAATGGCAAGGATACTACCTATACTGATTCCGCTGCGGTATTTGTTGGGGCATGCCCAATAGCACATTTTACCTCATCAGCTACTAATGATACTCTTTGTGCATGTAAGTGCGTGCATTATACCAATCAAAGTATAAGTGATCCGTTTTCAACTAAATATACTTGGTTATTCCAAAATGGTGTAACTGTGGATACATCTTATGCAAAAGATCCAAGGGAATGTTATTCCCTTGCTGGTGATTGGTTGGTGATACTCATCGATTCAAATAGCGTTGGTGTTGGTAGGGACTCTTCTTATATTCATGTTATCAATTGTCCTCAACCATCAGCGAATATAAGCGTTACTCCAACTAAGCTTAGTCCTGATTCAATATGCGCTGGATTATGTATAAACTTTAAAGATTCAAGTTGCAATGCCCCAATTGGTTCTGCTACTTGGAAATGGACTTTCCCTGGAGGTTCACCTGGTTCGGATACAACCAATGCTCCACCAGAAGTATGTTATAATTCTGCAGGAACTTTTACTGTAAAGATGGTTGTTACCAATGCTTCCGGTGCAGATAGCGATTATTATTCCATCGTTGTGAAACCATTGCCAAATTTGACTTTGTCTGCCACTCCAAATGGTATTGTAGACAATACCATCACTATGGTATCCGCTATTAATCTATCTCAAACTACGCCTATTACCATCACTGCTTCCGGGAATGAACCTTATCTATATTATTGGTCTCAAATAAGACACGGTTTTCAAAAACCTGATTCTTTAAGTTGTGATTCCTGTTCAACTACCAAAGCTAACCCTACCACAAGTCAATGGTATTATGTAACTACGGTTGGGCAAGATGGTTGCATTCGCACGGATTCCGTCTTTATCGATGTAATTAACAATTCCGATATTTATGTTCCAAATGCATTCTCTCCAAATGCCGATGGCAAAAATGATTATTTATACGTACGAAGCAAGTTTATCAAGAACATCTACTTTGCCGTATTCAACAGATGGGGAGAAAAAGTTTTTGAAACCGACGAATGGCAAGAAGACTCCCAAGGAAGCCACTCAAAAGGATGGGACGGAACACAAAAAGGTGAATTGCTGAACAATGGCGTTTTTGCCTGGATGGTTAAAGCAACCCTATTTAATGGCAAGCAAGTTGTCCAAAAGGGTAATGTAACCCTTATCAGATAATAAAATATAATTAGAATCGCTGATTGAAAATATATGAAAATGAAAAATTTATACTTGGTAACTTTTATCCTCTTGGTAATGACCTCGATTGCTCCCGCGCAGGATATTCACTACTCCCAGTTTTTTGCTTCCCCGCTGAATCTCAACCCTGCCGCTGCCGGAGTATTTTATGGTGATTATCGTTTCTCCGTAAACTACCGAAATCAATGGTCGATAACAGGAAATCCATACGCAACCCAAAGTTTTGCCTATGACATGAAAATTCTTAAACGCAAGCTAAATGGAAACTATCTCGGTGTTGGATTTATAGTCAACAATGACCAAGCCGGCGATACAAAATTCGGTACCACTCAAGTCAATCTTGCCGTTTCCTTCAACAAAACCCTGAATGCCGACGAAAACCATTTCATCTCCGTAGGATTCAATTACGGATACGCCCAAAAAAGAGTAACATACAACAACTTCACATGGGATAACAATTGGGACCAAAGCACCGGCGTATACAACCCAAATCTTAACCCAGGCGGTGGCGAAAACTACAATTCAAGCTTCTGGTATTCCGATTTCTCCGCCGGTCTGATGTGGCACTACAATCCAAGCCAACTTTCAAAATACATCGTCGGCATCGGCATGCTCCATGTAAACAAACCACTAGTTGACTTCCGAGCAAACGGCGTCCAAGAAATGGACCGCAGATACGTCATCAGCACCTCCGAATACTTCAGCATGGGCGAGTCATCAAAGATTTACCTCACCCCAAGCGCCATCTACACATGGCAAGGCCCATCACACGAACTCGAAATCGGAACCTTCATGATGTACATCATGACCGACCGATCCAGATACACCAAATTCAAAGGCGAAATAGACCTAAGCTTCGGCGTATTCCTCCGCACAAAAGACGCCATCATACCAGCCTTCCGAATCGGCTACCGAAACCTCGCCATCGGCATCAGCTACGATTTCAACACCTCCAAATTCAACGAAGCCTCCAACGGAAACGGAGGATACGAATTCTCCCTCATCTACGCCAACCGAATCACCAAATCACACTTCCGAAGAGGCGCACCAAAAGCCACAAGATTCCTATAAACCCACATTCAAACCAAAATACAAAAGCGGCCTCCCAAGTGCCGCTTTTTTCATTTCCACCCTCCACTCTCCACCCCACCCTAATTCCTAAATTTTAATTCCTAATTCTTATTTGGAGCCTATGGTTCCTTCTCGTATCATGGTGCGTCCCGCTATCCGCTATAGCCGCTGCATCCCCAAACCCGACACAAAGCAGCGGGCTGCCGCTACTATCGGGGCTATGCTCTGACGGCAGCAGCCCCGAAACAACTTCATCAAGTAACCTTGTCTTCGGCGAAGACACAGCTGGTCGGGATTTGCAATCCCGACCTAATAATTACCACGCTGGTCGGGATTTGCAATCCCCACCTAATAATTATCACTGGGCAAAAATCCATACAGGTCGGCTTTCTTCTTACCGCCATGTAAAGCTGTTCACACCCACCTAGTGGGGATTTGCAATCCACACCTATAAATTATCTCCACAAGTCGTAATTTGCAATACCAACAGGCCAGAATCTACATTCCAACCCCAAAAAAAACCTCCGCTAGTCATAATTTACGACCAATACCCCAACAAATCGCATTCTTGCCCATTCAAAACACAATCATATCCCACCAAATCGCAATCATATCCCTTCAAACCGCAATTATATCCATTCAAACCGCAATCATATCCATTCAAACCGCAATTGTATCCATTCAAATCGCATTTTTATCCCTTCAAACCGCAATTGTATCCATTAAAATCGCATTTTTATCCCACCGAATCGCATGTTTTCCCCTTCAAATCGCATTTACACCCCATTTACTAACTTTGCCACATGAACAATAAGGAAGAAACACCCCTAAATTCCATCTGGAACCTCCTCACACAAATCCCCGACCCCGAAGTTCCAGCCATAAACATCGTCGAATTAGGAGTCGTCAGAGATATCATCCTTCATAAGGACTCCTTGGAAATAACCATCACCCCCACCTACACCGGTTGCCCCGCCATGAAAATGATGGAGGAGGACATATTGGCCCTATTGACCGAAAAAGGCTACCAAAACATCAAGATAAAGACCATCTTCTCCCCCGCCTGGACCACCGACTGGATGACAGAAGAAACTAAGGCAAAACTTATAACATATGGCATCGCCCCACCAGATAAAACCGATAACGAAAACCTCTTTCCCTTCTTAAAGGAGAAAAAGAAAGTCCTATCCTGCCCTTTTTGCAACTCTGTAGATACTGTTTTGAAGAGCCAATTCGGTTCCACTGCATGCAAAGCCCTTTATTATTGCAATGAATGCCGACAACCCTTCGAGCATTTCAAATGCCATTGATTGATATTCCCTTTTGAATCTAGCTTAACCTAATCCATTAGGTATTTCAACTGTAAATTTGGTGCCTTTACTGGTTTCTGATTCAACATAGACCTTTCCATTCAACTTATCTATACATTCTTTCAAGATATACAATCCTAACCCCGTTCCAGTTCCGACATTTGTTGCTCTAACAAACATCCCAAAGATATTTGGCAAATCATCCTTATTGATTCCAATTCCATTATCAGAGGTATTAAAAACAAGTCTCTCTTCATCTATCTCCGCCAACATTGAAATCTTCAATTTCTTGGTCTCTGGGTTTCGGTACTTGATTGAATTCGAAATAAGATTGGTCAAAATTATCCGTAACCTGGTTTTATCCGTTAACAACTTTGTGTTTCCCTTAATGCTCAATTTCTTATCGAGCTCAAAGCCTTCAAGTGTTTTAAAATGATTCTTGAATAGCTCCATTATCATCTCCTTAAGGTGTATTTCTTCGATAAGGATATCGTTTCTTGAATTCTTCGAATAGTCATGTATGTCATGAATGGTTTCATCCATCTTATAAACGCATATCTTGATCAAATCAATGATTTCATGATTTGGTTTGTCCAATTTATCAAGATTTATCAAGGATATCAGACCTAAGATAGAGGTCAATGGAGAGCGTATTTCATGCGTGGTACTATAAACGAATCTGTCTAACTCATTGTTGATATGAACCAACTCCTCATTCTGCTGTTCTAATTTCCGTTCCGCGAGTTTTTGTTCAGTAATATCTAGATATGTTCCGAAAATCCTCAAACTTTTGCCATTCTTATCCAACGCAAACCTCACTTTCGAATCTACATCCCTTATTTCCCCATTTGGTCTTACAATACGAAATTCATCTTCACTCGGTCTACCGCTTTTCATGGCATCATTCAATTCAAATACTGTCCTTTCCCTATCTTCAGGATGTAACAGTGAAACAAAAGCATCATAACTCGCTTCAAAGTTCATATCAACGCCATATATCTTTCGAATTCCTTCTGACCAAAATACCTCTTTTGTTAAAAAATCAAAGTTCCAATTCCCCGTCTTGGCAATAAGTTGCGCTTCTGTCAGTAAAAAATCGGTTTGCTTCTGTTTCTCTTCTGCTACTTTGCGTTCTGTGATATCGATGATGGTATTGACCATGCATTTTTCATTATTCAGTTCAATGAAATCGGAGGAAAAAAGTACGGTTAATATCTTGCCTGATTTTGTCGTCACCGGTATTTCCTTATTATTAAACCGTCCATATTGCTTTATGTCCCGCAAAATCTTCCTTCGCGTTTCGGCAGATACAATTTTCAATGCCAACACCGACTTTCCAATAATTTCCTCTTTCAAATATTCAAACATCTCCAGATAGCTGTTGTTACAATCCAGCAATATACCATCATCCATCCGCGAAATAGATATGCCAGCTGGGCTTTGGTAAAAAAGCTTATTGAACTTCTCCTCCGACTTATTGATGATTTCGCGCGTTTTCATCTGTTCAGTCACATCCCGAATGATGCTGATGGTGACTTTCCCATCGGAGGTATCGTATGCATTAAGTTCTATTTCCAATGCTATTTCGGTTCCATCCTTTTGCAGACCATAAACAGGCGTATCCACACCGCCCATGTGCTTCATGGCAGGGTTGTTGAAATATTTGTCCACACTCTCCACATGTTTCTTTCTTGATGCAAACGGAAGCAAAATCGCTATCGGTTGCCCTACGAGTTCCTCATTTTTATACCCAAAAACAGACAAAGCCTTCTTGTTATGAAGCAGGATTGTCCCACTGCTATTCACCGCTATAAGCGCATCAGGCAAGTTATCGATAAAGCTATCGTACTGATCGACTGACAAAAAATTCAATTCATCCAATAGCTTTTCCAAAATTTGTTTGTTGTTAAATTATAGCGCAAAATTACAAATATTTCTTAATATATTACAATGACTCACCTCATATTGCTAAAATTCATACTGAATTTACCATTCCTATTTCTTTTTTGAAGCCTATGGTTTCATCTCGTATCATGGCCAGTCCCGCTATCCGCTGTAGCCGCTGCTCCCCATTTCCG
>CAIWCG010000076.1 GCA_903911135.1 uncultured Bacteroidota bacterium | reverse complement strand
CTGGGACGAGAAGAGGATATAGGCTCCTTGAAAGAGTTATGAATTATAAGTTATGAATTGGGGAAGGGGAGAGCAGGGGATTTTTTTTGTTTTGAAATTTTTTATTAATTTTGTAACGCAAAATAATTATAAAAAAGATGAAAAAATCACTACAAATTTTAATCCTGATTTGCTTTTCAGGAATGACAATGAAGGCACAAGTTCCTACCCATCAGGATTGTAGAGATGCCATTCCGATTTGCGGACTTACTTATACAGAAGTAAATTCTTATACCGGAACTGGTAATTATACGAATGAGGTTAATCCTGGAAATACAGCCTGCTCACCGAGTTTTAGCGAAACAAATTCTTGCTGGTATATTGTTACCGTTCAAACTTCGGGGACATTTGGTTTTTTATTGACGCCGACAAATTTGAGTGCAAATTTCAATTGGGCAGTCTATGACCAAACCGGATCTTATACTTGTTCAAATATCTATACCAATTCCGCATTGGCATTAGCTTGCAATACCGATGCTACTCCGGGTTTGACGGGAATGTGTGGTGGAACTGGACCACAATTTGGCAGCATGATAAGTGTAACGGCTGGCAAAACATTCGTTATCTGTATCAGCGACATGAATGGAACCGGTGGTGGCTTTACGCTTGATTTTTCTTGTTCTACTACACAGATTTCGGATAATATTGTGCCTCACATGGCTTCAATCATTACTCCTGTGGCTTGTAATTCCACATCCTTACAAGTTCGCTTTACAGAGAATGTTACGTGTTCTTCAGTTACTCCTTCCGAGTTTACTATTACTGATGCATTAAATAATGTGCAAACTGTTTCTTCGATAACAAGCAACAATTGTTCAATAGGAAGTCCTTATGATAACGTTTATACCTTGACTTTTTCACCCTCCATTACCCAATCCGGCAATTATATTCTTCATTTTACTGGTGGCGTTTCTGATCTTTGTGGCAATGTAGCTGTTGCACAAACATTGCCATTTAATGTGGCTGGAGTTACTATAGTGGCGCATGCATACGGTTCAACATGCACAACAGATGGATGGGCCTCTGCCTCAATAGTTTCAGGTCTTGGGCCTTATACCTATTCATGGAGCCCAAGCGGAGGAACAACTCAAACCGTTTCAAATTTATCCCCAGGATATTATACCTGTACTGTTCATGGGGCTTCGGGTTGTCCTGGAGTTGCAATATGCCAAGTTAGAGATACAAATCTTACGGTTGAACAACTTTGTATTGTTACTGTAGATATCAGCACTCAAAAGAATATGCTCGTCTGGAACAAGACTTACAATGCGGGAATTGCCTACTATAATATCTTGAAAGAGACGACCACTGCAGGTGTTTATGCACTTCTTGCCAATCAGGCTTTCAACACCTTCAGTACCTATATTGATAATTCTTCGCAGCCTCAAGTTGTTGCTGCAAGGTATAAATTACAAACCATAGATAGCTGCAATGGGCTTTCAGATAGCGGGATTGCCCACAAGACCATTCATCTAACGGTCAACCAAGGTATAGGAAACAGTTGGAATCTTATATGGGATGCTTATGAAGGAATAAGTTTCCCTACCTATTACATTTTGCGAGGAACCGTGCCCAATAACTTAAGTGTTTTGGATAGTGTTCAAAGCACCATATTTACCTATACGGATTTGAATCCACCAAGTGGTCTTGTTTATTATGCTATAGAGGTTGTTGGGAATTCGCTGTGCAGTCCTTCTGTGCCTATCCCTCATCAGGCTGGAAATAATTTGAAGTCGTTGAATGGTACTCATTCACGTTCTAATGTAACTTCTGGAATCACTACTGGCATTATAGATATAAATAATAAAGAAACCAATTCCATTTATCCCAACCCAGCCAGCAATACGCTTACCATTCGAAAAGAATTAGGAATTACGAATTATGAATTACGAATTACGGATGTGTTGGGGAATATGGTATATTCTCAAGGGTTAATGAATGCGACCGAGACTACGATAGATATATCGCAATTGAGTGGAGGTATTTATTTTTATGAGGTGAGGTCGGGATTACAGACTTCAGCAAGTGTGAGAGGGAAGTTTGTGAAGGAATAAATTAAAAATGAATAATCTTATAACACTAATATGAAAAAATCATTAATAACCTTAATCCTGATATGCCTTTCAGTAATGACAATGAAGGCGCAACCAGAAAATTGGAATTGGTATTTTGGGAACAATTGTGCTATTAACTTTAGTACAGGCACGCCTGTTGCAATAGCTGGCTCCCAAATGAATACAATGGAAGGGACGGCATCTATATCTGATGCGGCAGGGCATCTTTTATTTTATACTGATGGAATTGCGGTTTGGGATAGAATGAATGCACTAATGCCTAATGGTTTTAGTTTGTATGGCAGTTCTTCATCGACCCAATCTGCCCTAATTGTTCCGAAGCCCGGGAGTAATTCGATTTATTATATCATTACTACTGATGCTGCTGGAGGTATTTTGGGAATTAATTATTCCATCGTTGACATGACATTGCATGGAGGATTGGGTGATGTTTCAACTTTAAATGTAAACATGCTTTCTACTGGATGCGAGAAGTTAATTGCTGTCCGTCATTCAAATGGTACAGATTATTGGATACTTTCTCATGAAATCAATAACAATTCATTTTATGCGTGGAGGTTGACAAGTTCTGGATTTCAGGCGCCAGTTATATCTAATGCAGGAAACATCGATTCTGTTGGAATGGGTTATTTGAAGGTTTCACCGAACTCACATAAAATTGCGAATGCATTATTTGGGAATAATATTGTTGATGTCCTTGATTTCAATAATTCTACCGGTCAAGTTTCAAGCACTAATGTGATTTCTATCCCATTGCCTATTGAATTTGCTTATGGATTGACTTTTTCACCAAATAGTCAAGTCCTTTATGAAGTAGGAGATTCAACTACTGCGCAACTTTCACAATGGGATCTTTCATCAAACAATCAGGCTGCCGTGGTCTCCTCACAATTTCATGTGGCCACACTTCATGATGGGGGAGCCCTGCAGATTGGTCCAAATGGAAAGATATACGTATGTCGATATTCTTCAAATTTTCTTGATGTAATCAATTATCCCAATGTGCTTGGCATCGGATGTAATTTTGTTGATAGCGCAGTATTTTTAGGTACGGGAACTTGTATGATTGGATTACCCAACGCCATTGATGCGTCTGGAAACTTTAGCAACACATCTGGAGTTTATACCATAACGGATACCAGTATTTCCATTTCCTGCAATGTTTTAGGAACAGCATCCATACTAACCGTTTCGGGAGGAACATCGCCGTATCATTATCTTTGGAATACGGGTGCTACCACCAGTTCGATTTCAACATCTTTAGCTGGATTGTATTCAGTTACCATAACTGATGCTGTTTCAGATTCTGGATTTTTCAACATTTATGTCAACACGACCATTACCAACCCAAATAATGCCATTGAGCAACTTTGTATTGTGACCATTGATACTAACACACAGAAGAATATGCTTATTTGGAACAAGACTTACAATGCCGGAATTGCCTCCTACAATATTTTGAAGGAGACGACCACTGCTGGGGTTTATGCTTTGCTCGGCAATCAAGCTTTTGGAACTTATAGCACTTATATAGATAATTCTTCGCAGCCACAAGTTGTAGCAGCAAGGTATAAATTACAAACATTGGATAGCTGCGGAACAGCCTCTGACAGCGGAATTGCCCACAAGACCATTCATCTAACGGTAAACCAAGGTTCTGGAAATTCATGGAACCTAATTTGGGATGCTTATGAAGGAATAAGTTTCCCTACCTATTATATTTTGCGAGGAACAGCACCCAATAACTTAAGCGTTTTGGATAGTGTTCAAAGCACCATATTTACCTATACGGATTTGAATCCACCAACAGGCCCTGTTTATTATGCCATAGAAGTTGTGGGGAATTCGCAGTGCAGTCCTTCTGTGCCTTCCCCTCATCATGGTGGCAATAATTTGAAGTCGCTGAATGGTACTCATAGTCGATCTAATGTAAAGACTGTCATCACTGGAATAACTGAAATCAATGGAGTAAATGACATTTTGATTTTCCCTAACCCAGCCAGCAATACGCTTACCATCCGAAAGCAATCAGGATTTATGAATTTCGAAATTAGAATTATGGATGTATTTGGGAAAATGGTTCATTCTCAAGGGTTAACGAATGCGTCCAAGACTACGATAGATATATCGCAATTGAGTGGAGGTATTTATTTTTATGAGGTGAGGTCGGGATTACAGACTTCAGCAAGTGTGAGAGG
>CAIWCG010000075.1 GCA_903911135.1 uncultured Bacteroidota bacterium | reverse complement strand
GGATTCTAAAGCTTCTTTCTCGAAACTTTCATAATCAAACTTAGATTCTTTCTTTTTCATTCTATTAACTTTTTTCTACTCAAAAAACAAAATTATATTTTTTTTGACACAGTTTATAGAACAGACTCAATCACTACCGATTTTTAGGGCAATAATCATTAAAACAGACTATAGCTCTTAACATTCAAGAATGGTTAATCGATTTTTTTTATCCTTTGGCAATCTTCTCCACCGCACTCACGAAGAAATCCAAATCTTTGATTTTGGTATAGACGTGTGGCGTTATCCTCACCCCCTTGAACTCATCATGAGTGATGGTGGTGGTATAAATCTTGTATTTCGAGAACAGCTCCTCATGAATCTTTGCTGGTTCCATACCTTCAATCGTGAAATTGCAAATCGCACAAGACTGGTTGTCCATCAATGAAGTATTGAACTTCACCTTCGGGAATCGTACTACCTTTTCTGCCCAATAATTCTTTAAATACCTCAAGCGTTCTTCTTTCCTTTTCGAGCCTATGCCATTATGAAAGTCGATGGAATTTCCTATTGCCAACTCGATGGGAAACGAACGGGTACCAAGGTGTTCGAACTTCCTGATGTCAGTAGTAGAGAAGTCCTTCGGAGCGCCCAACAATGGCCAAAGTTTCTCAATCTTTTCCTTCTTGACATACAACAAACCGCTACCGAAAGGAGCACATAACCACTTGTGCAAACTGGTGCCGAAATAATCGCAATGCAAATCAGAGATCTTATAATCCAAATGGGCAAAAGAATGAGCACCGTCACAGATGACTTCAATACCTTTTTCATGCGCCATATCGGCAATCTCACGCACTGGCATAATCTGTCCCGTCATGAAAATGACATGACTTACGTGAATGATTTTTGTCTTGGGGGTAATCGCCTTTCTATAGACATCAACTATTTCGCTCAGGTCCTTTGGCGGCACCGGAATGGAAATGGTAGTGAGCTTCAGGCCATCCCTTTTGACTCGCTGATTCCAGGCATTCATCATGTTAGGATAATCCTGATTGGTGGTAAGAATCTCATCACCGGCCTTCAAATCCAAGCCGAAGATGACCGTCTCCAATGCTTCACTTGTATTCCTGTTGATTGCTATTTCCTCGGCAGATACCCCAGCCAGTTCGGCCAGTTTATTCCGCACATTTTCCCTTCCATTTCCCAACACGCTCCACATATAATAGGCTGGACCTTCATTGCAAATTCTAACATATCTATCCAAAGCATTTTGAGTGACCAATGGCTGTGGACTTACCCCACCATTATTCAGGTTGATGATTTCAGAAGACACCGTATAGGCTTGTTGTACAGTGAACCAGAAATCCTCATCCCTGGCAGCATCCTTAGGCGAAAGATTTTGGATTCTTGAACTAGCCGCCTTCACATTTTCAAAGGAAAGCATGTCTAATAATGAAATGGTGGCAGCAGCTCCCGTCAAGGTGCCGGCTTGTTTGATGAAATTTCTTCGGTCGTTCTTCATGTTATTTTATTTTGGGGTGAAATTAAGAAAAATATTATTGATAAAATGAAAAGATGAACCATTTGGTGATGATTACTATTGTTTATATTAATTTCGCCTTCATGGCATATGGCGAAAAACCACAGGACAAATTAGAAAAAGATGACTATTATTTAACAGATGAAGGATACATCATATTTACAGAGAAATACCTTCTCAAACGAGGTTATTGCTGCCAGAGTGGTTGCAAGCATTGCCCTTATGGATTCAATAAAAACAAGAAGAAAATAATTAAATGACAATATGGAAAACACCAATGTTTCTAAAGACAAATTAGATATCTCAAAAATCAAAACACCTACAGGAACTGAAATCTCATGCAAAGGATGGCTTCAGGAAGCTGCCTTGCGAATGTTGCATAACAACCTTGACCCCGATGTGGCTGAACGCCCAGAAGACCTAGTAGTTTATGGCGGTACAGGCAAAGCGGCCCGAAACCCGGAAGCTTTTCATCTTATCGTAAAGGCTTTGAAAGATTTGAACGATGATGAGACCTTATTAATCCAATCTGGTAAGCCTGTTGGAATACTTCCTACTCATAAGGATGCCCCTAGAGTTATCATTTCCAATTCCATGCTGGTTCCTCATTGGGCTACGTGGGAGAAGTTTCGTGAACTCGAAGCCAAAGGCCTTACCATGTATGGACAGATGACGGCCGGCTCATGGATTTATATCGGATCACAAGGCATTGTTCAAGGGACTTATGAAACCTTTGGAGAAGTGGCTCGTCAGCATTTCGGGGGTTCCTTGCGAAATACAATTTCCGTTACTGGTGGCCTTGGTGGTATGGGTGGAGCTCAACCTCTTGCCATTACTATGAACGAAGGGGTTTGTCTCGCTGCAGATGTCGAAGAATGGAGAATAAAGAAGCGACTCGATACACGGTATCTTGATGTAATGACTCATGATATTGATGATGGGATAGACCAAGCTTTAAAAGCTAAAGCAGAGGGCAAAGCAATCTCCATAGGTGTGGTTTGCAACATCATTGATTTGTTGGAACGATTGATAGAAAGAGGGATTACGCCTGATGTTCTCACCGATCAAACCTCCGCTCACGATGCATTGGTGGGCTATCTCCCTCAAGGTATTTCGGTTGAGGAAGGAAAGGTTCTTCGCGACACCAATCCAGACAAATACATCCAACTTTCCTTAGCCAGCATGGTAAAGCATACCGAATTGATGATCTCATTGCAAGCGAAAGGCGCCATAACATTCGACTATGGCAACAATCTCCGTGGGCAGGCCTTTGCTCAAGGGCTGAAGAACGCTTTTGATTTCCCGGGTTTCGTTCCTGCTTATATCCGTCCTTTGTTTTGTGAGGGGAAAGGGCCATTCCGTTGGGCTGCCCTCTCTGGCGACCCTAACGATATTTATGAAACAGACAAGAAGATATTGGAACTCTTTCCAGACGACAAAGGGCTTGCACGATGGATCAAAATGGCACAGGAACGCATCGCTTTTCAGGGTCTTCCTGCCCGAATCTGCTGGTTGGGGCAAGGCGATAGGGAAAAGGCTGGTCTTGCTTTCAACGAATTGGTCGCTTCAGGTAAAGTAAAGGCCCCTATTGTCATCGGGCGAGACCATTTAGATACCGGTTCTGTGGCTTCTCCAAACCGCGAAACCGAAGCGATGATGGATGGAAGCGATGCAATTGCTGATTGGCCCATTCTCAATGCGCTCATCAACACTGCCGGTGGTGCCACTTGGGTTTCAGTCCACCATGGTGGCGGTGTAGGCATCGGATATTCCATCCATGCGGGCATGGTCATCGTGGCTGATGGCACGAAAGATGCTGCAATTCGTCTTAAAAGAGTGCTTCATAACGACCCTGCCATGGGAGTTATCCGTCATGCCGATGCAGGTTATGACATTGCCAAAGATACCGCTCGAAAGTTCCGATTGGACATAAAGGAACGCTTAAAATAATTAGGAAAATTCAAAATACTTTATCTTGTGATGAGCTTAACAATCCGTTTCCTGAATGTTTAATTCCACCGTTCCATTTATTTATTTAATTTTGGCCGCAAATAGATTTTGGAAAGCATGACAGTAGATGAAATAAAGCAGCCTATCATCCAGGAGATGGAACTCTTTGAAACCAAGTTCAGGACTTCCATGAAAAGTTCCGTTCCGATGCTCGACAGAATCACGCATTATATCGTGAAGCGCAAAGGAAAACAGATAAGGCCCATGTTTGTTTTCCTCTCTGCCGGAATGTGTGGTGGAATTACCGATGCAACCTACAGAGGTGCCGCTTTGATAGAGCTGCTCCACACCGCTACGTTGGTGCACGACGATGTAGTTGATGACTCCAACGAACGCCGTGGCTTCTTCTCCATCAATGCTTTGTGGAAGAACAAGATTGCGGTGCTGGTGGGCGATTACCTCCTGTCGCGTGGCCTATTATTGTCCATAGAAAACAATGATTTTGAACTGCTTCGAATAGTTTCTGATGCCGTGAAGAAGATGAGTGAAGGTGAACTGCTGCAGATAGAAAAGGCCCGCAAACTTGATATAGACGAAGCCGTTTATTACGAAATCATCACCAATAAAACCGCCTCCCTCATCGCCTCTTGTTGTGGTGTAGGCGCTGCAGCTGCTGGTGCCGACAAAAATCAGATAGAGAAGATGCGCCGATTTGGCGAATTGGTGGGAATAGCGTTTCAGATAAAGGACGATCTCTTTGATTTTGGCTCTGAAGGCAAGATAGGAAAGCCTACAGGCATCGACATAAAGGAAAGCAAGATGACGCTTCCGCTGATTTATTGCCTGAACAACGCCGACAAGGCCCAACGAAGGCACATCATCAACATCATCAAGAACCATAATACCGAAGAAGCCAAAGTGGCTGAAGTCATCGCCTTTGTACATGCAAACGGTGGCATAGCCTATGCTACACAACGAATGAACGAATATACCAAACAGGCACATCGATGCCTGGAGGACTATCCTCCCAGCCCATATTCAAAATCCTTAAAGGCACTCATCGATTTTGTCATTGCGAGAGAAAGTTGATTCCCTAGAGAATCAATTATTTCCGCGTTGTTATATTTTTAACTATATTTGCAAAAAATAAATAACAACCAAATGACCAAACCAAGGCATGCAAGTGGAAAATTTCCATCAGGTTTCAAGGGGCAAACTCACCTTACCGATAAGATTATCGAGTACAAAAGCACCCTACCTACCTCCAACGGGATTACAGCGTTGGAAACTACCACCGGTATCACCCTAAGTGCCGTACATGGCTTCGGGGTGGCGGCTAAGGTTTATGACGATTCGAAGGATGCCGACCACAGCAGTTCGATGAACGAGATAGAGTTGAGAAATAAATTAGCCATGCCTTTGGTAACCCACATGGAAGGCGGATTTCAGGTGGTGAAGGCCCTGAATGAGCCTGAATTTGGCGTGGTGAGAGAATGGGGTGCAAATATTTCCATCACCGGAAAGATTACCATCCCAAGCAATGTCATCGAACAGATGGACATGTTTCGGCTGTATGCAAACAAGTACCTGTCTTATTCCATTTCGCCCACGCCGATTGATTTTTATCAGGCCAAGCACCACTATGTGATGGCTGATGATATAACCGATATGGGCCTTGTCATCGGGCACGACAACAGTGCTACCGACTTCAAGAACCTATCTGAAAACGGCACCGAAATGCGCAATGAACTATGGGCTCCAGGCATCGCGTTTTTGGTGAGACTATATAACGTGGGCAAGGCCACCTACACCGATTTCTTCCGAGAGTTGGGGCTGATGGGATTTGACATGTCAGAAAGTTCGCCAACGCATGTAGAACAGATAAGTACCGCCCTGCAAAGCTCGCAAGTGCTCATCCATGGCGCCATTATCGGTTCGGTATTCGAAAATCTCAATAACTTCCCCGTCATCATCCATCCAGGCGAGGTAATGGCCAAGCCACCCATCACATTAAAGGGCGGAGAACTGATGGCAGTCAAGAAGGGAATGAGTTCCTTTATCATGGAAAACCCTGATGCTTTAAACAAAGCAAAAATTAGGGTGACGGTAAGGACAAGTCGTTAATCCTTAGCTTAAAAAAAGTATTAGCAAAATAAATTTCCTGAGTCGAAACGCTATTTTTATCAATAAAAATAGAATTTAGACTCAGGAAATTCCTGTTTAGACTCAGGAAAAATCAAGTTCGACTCAGGAAAAGAGCGATTAGACTCAGGAAAAATGGGTTTAGACTCAGGAAATGAGGGCTTAGACTCAGGTTTTATCGGTTTAGACTCAGGTTTTCAGCGGAGTAGGGTAGGGGCACAGAATTTCGCTGCCTATATATATAGGTATAGCTTGCGATACCTCCATTCGGTCGTCAGTCTCTGCCACCTTTCAGCTTTTTATCTTCATTATTTTATTTATGATGCGGCCCCAAAGGCCGCATAAAACGGGTAATGACCAGTTGACGGACAGACTGCGTACCATATATATATAGTATAGTCAACTTGCCACCGGTCATTATGCCCCCAAAGGAGAATTAGGAATTAAAAATTAGGAATTATAAATGGAAAGGAGGGAATGGGGTTTTTAGATATTCCTTATTGCTTATCTTTGCAGACCGCTAAAACATAAAATCGTGATTTCGAAGGATACCATTGCTAAAATTTTTGAGACTGCCCGCATAGAAGAGGTGGTTGGCGAGTTCGTAACGCTGAAAAAACGCGGTGTGAACATGCTTGGACGATGTCCGTTTCATAACGAAAAGACTCCTTCCTTCACCGTGTCTCCTGCCAAGGGCATCTATAAATGTTTCGGCTGTGGCAAAGCGGGAAATTCGGTGAATTTCATCATGGAACATGAGCATTATACCTATCCCGAGGCTTTAAAATACCTTGCCAAGAAGTATAATATAGAAGTGGAGGAAGATGCCCAGACCAGCGAATCGATAGAGGCGGATAATGCCAAGGAAAGTTTATATCTGATTTCGACTTATGCCGCTTCGTATTTTGCTTTGAACCTCCACGAACAGGATGAGGGCAAGGCGATAGGGCTTACCTACTTCCGCGAACGGGGATTTTCTGATGCCACTATAGAAAAGTTTCAGTTGGGGTATAGTTTGACGGAATGGGGTGCCTTCACCGAGGCTGCCTTGGCAAAAGGCTACCAACTGGAGTATCTGGAGAAGACCGGCCTTACCATAGTGGCCGAAAACGGCAGGCAATACGACCGCTTTCGTGGCAGGGTGATGTTTCCGATACATAATCTGTCGGGTAGGGTGATAGGTTTCGGCGGAAGGATTATCAAAACCGACCCCAAGAGTCCAAAATATGTCAATTCGCCAGAGTCGGATATCTATCATAAGAGCAATATTCTGTATGGGGCTTATCAAGCGAAGAAATCCATCATTCAAACTGACAACTGCTATCTGGTGGAGGGCTATACCGATGTTATTTCCATGCATCAGAGTGGTGTGGAGAACGTGGTGGCTTCGTCGGGCACGTCCTTGACTATCGAACAGATTCGATTGATATCGAGATATACCAAAAATGTTACGGTTCTTTATGATTCCGATCCTGCCGGCATCAAAGCGTCTCTAAGAGGAATCGATTTGATTCTTGAAGAGGGGCTTAATGTTCGGGTAGTGCTGTTTCCGGAAGGTGAAGATCCAGATAGTTATTCGAAAAAGGTGGGTGCCGCTGAATTGAAGGAGTATATAGAGAGCAATGCGGTGGATTTCATTCTGTTCAAGACCAATCTGCTTCTTGGCGAGACCAAAGGCGACCCGATAAAGAAGGCGGAATTGATAAAGGATATCATTTCTTCTATTGCCAAGATTCCCGATCCTATCTTTCGTTCCACCTATCTTAAGGAATGTTCGAGTCTGTTGGGCGTTGACGAGAAAGTGTTGATAGCGGAGTTGAACAAACTTCGCAGAAAGAGCAAGCTGGCGGAAGATAATGAGGTTCTTCAGCCTACCGAAGATGAAATTCCTCAAGTAGAGCAGCCTCGGTATAATGTTGTTTCCACCGAACCTCAAGAGCGTGATCTCATTCGTCTGCTTATTGCCTATGGCAAGCAGGAGTTGGAGCTTCCGAATCCAGATTACCACAAGCCTACAGAAGATGAGGAGGTATTGGAGAAGCAAGAGGAGTATTTTAAGATTACCGTGGCTGAATTTTTAACCAATGAACTGGTTAAGGATTGGGAATTCCTCAAGTTCGAGAATGGAAATTATGAATTGATCATGGAAGAATTCATACAGAATCTTAAAAATGATTTTATTCCTGATGATCAGTATTTTTTGAATCATGAGAATCCCGATATTGCCATTCTTACAGCCAATTTGGTTTCTTCGCCTTATGAATTGAGTGAGAATTGGAAGTCCATTCATAAGATAGATGTGGTCATCGAGTCTCAATTGATTCAAGGGGCTGTAAGCGGGGCAATAAATAATCTAAGGATGAAAAGAATCGTTTCCATGATCGATGAAAGGTTTGAACTTTTGAAGAATATCGATACCGAAGAAGAACGAAATGCACTGTTGGAGGGATTGGTGGAGTTGATAAATGTTAAAAAGTCTCTTTCAGAGGCCTTGGGCATTGTAGTGGTGCGGTAAGTCTTTTATCTTTAATGTTTTTTGTTGGGAAGAATTGGAGATATTTATTGATTCTAATTGGTCTATTCTTATCAAAGCGGGTTAACTTTGTTTAATGTTTGGCAATTTTGGTATCTTTGCGCCCTCAAATAACAAAAAAATAATAAATATGAAAAAGATTACTAACATCACACTAGCAATTATGCTGTTAATTGCATTTATTCCTTCCATTTCCAATGCACAATTGAAACTGCCACAAGCAAGTCCTAAGGCATTTGTTAATCAATCTGTTGGCATGAGCGATATTTCGATTGATTATCATAGACCAAGTGTCAAAGGAAGAGCTATCTGGGGAAGTTTGGTTCCATATGATTCAGTTTGGCGCACAGGTGCCAATGAAGCATCTGTAATTTCCTTTTCTGATGATGTAAAAATTGAAGGAAAAGATCTTAAGGCTGGTAAATATGCCTTTTTTACTATTCCAGGAAAATCAGAATGGACGCTTATTTTCAACAAAAAGAAAGACCTTTGGGGAGCTTATGGATATGATAAAGCAGATGACATATTAAGGATTAAGGTTAAGGCCGCTAGTTTTAATATGAACGAAAGCATGGAATTTTTCTTTTCTGATGTTACAGTAAATTCTGTTGTCGTTAACTTGGTTTGGGAAAAAGTCAGAGTAAGTTTTAATGTTACTATCGATACCGATAGCAAAGCTATGACGGCAATAAAGGATTCATTAACTGCAAGTCCTGAAAAAGCAAGTTTATATAGACAAGCCGCCAGTTACACTGTTACATCAGGCTTGCATTTGGATAAAGGTTTGGAATGGGCAAACAAGGCCATCTCATTAAAAACAGATTTTAGGGGATATTGGACCAAAGCTCAGGTTTTAGCTAAGTTTGGCAATTATAATGAAGCGATTATTGCAGCAACAAAAGCAGAAGAATTGGGCAAAGACGATAAGGATTTTGCAGAAATGAAGCCAAATGTTGATAAATCCATCGCAGAATATAAAACAAAGGCTGGAGCTAAGAAGTAAACAGAGTTCTTTGCTATTAATGATGATTGCCCAATGTAAACATAGGTAATCATCATTTTATTTTCATACTTCGTTTGCATTATTGAAAAATTGTTCTTAATTTTGCATAATAATTCAGACACATACAATAAAAGTAATACTTAACTATTGATTAAATAATTACAAAAACAACAAAGATGAGACATCCAGATTGTTATTTTCACGAATTTCATAGACCAGGGACAAAAGTTGAGTTGTATTTAGAAAATGAACCTAAGCCACTTATTGGAGTAATAGTTCGCTTGATTCCTCATATTGCGAAGGTAATAAATGGTAAAACCCATTCCATCAGTATTGTTATTTTTGTAATGGAGGATAACCTTTTTGATTATTCCCAGACTGACCAAACAAAGGCAGATAAGGATAAATATGGTCAAAGAATTGCCGCTGACCGTGTAGAAAAGATTGAATTCCTTTTCAATAAGATTGTCTTTTGATTCAAGTAGCTTTATATTCATTATATCTAATTTAGAATTGCTTAACGAGTAAGATTAGTTTTATTTTGGTTTGGCTTTGGATAGGATGCATTGTAATTTTGCCTCACAATAATTAAATAAAATAATAACATGAAAAAGAAAATCTTACTTATCGTATTTATCTGCTCCATGATGCAGGTATTGATTACTGGAAAGGCTATTGGGCAAACTTCAGTCCACATTAATTATGCCTTCGACTCCACTTACATCCATTGTCCGGTTCCTATTACAACTGATTTGTTTGTTTATGGATCGACACATGGTTATCCTACAGGTGACTCCGTGAATATCCATTTCTATTTCGGTGATGGCACGGACACTAGCTATTGGTATCAAATGTATAGCGATACCTCATTTTGGGCTTATGCACAACACACTTACATGTCGGCAGGAACATTCTCCGCTAAATATGTGGCGACAGGTCCCGATGGAGCCTCTGATTCTGTGACTAACATGAATCAGTTGACACTTGGCGATACTTGTGGAAACATCAGTGGAAGAGTCTATCTCGACAACAATGGCAATTGTGTTTATGATGCCGGCGATTCAATTCTTCGTGGTTATCCTGTTGAATTGTTGTTTGGCGCTACTGTTATCGGTTGGTCGTTTACAGATTTGAATGGCGATTATTGGTTTAGCCCTCCTACTGGTCAAACTTACACTGTTCGTCCAGTAGATCAAACTGCTTATGGATTCCAAGTCAATTGTCCTACCTCTGGTGATTATTCCATAAACTTAGTCTCCACTTCTTATGGAAACGATTTCGGTTTATCTTGCCTGAACGGTTATGATATGGCCGGATACATGTGGGGATGGCATTTCCGTCCTGGGTTTGATTCTTATATGGATCTTTCTGCATTCAATCTTCGTTGCCAGCCAACATCAGGAACCGTAAAATTGGTTCTCGATCCGTTGGTTTCTTATGTATCTTCCTATTACGGTCCTACCCCAACCATCAGTGGCGATACCTTGATATGGAACTACAGCAATTTTGCCAATAACTATAACTATTACTGGTATTGGAACTGGTATAATAACAATGAATTCTATGCCTACATGACACTACACACCAGCTCCAATGCCGTTTTGGGCGATAGCGTATGCTTCACCTTGATTGTAGATCCTATCAATGGCGATGCTGACCCTTCCAATAACACAGTGCATATGTGCCGACCTGTTTCCAACTCTTGCGATCCGAACATGAAGGGCGTAAACCCTATAGGTATTGGTCCGAATGGAGACATTGCTCCTAACCAGAAACTGACCTACACCATCCACTTCCAAAATGTGGGTAACGACACGGCATATTCCGTTTCTGTTTACGATACCTTGAGTGCCAATCTGGATGTGAACACCTTTGCAGTGCTGAATTCCGACCACACCTTCACCACCGAAATGCTGCCAAACAACATAGTGAAATTCAATTTCAACAACATCATGCTGCCCGACAGCATCACCAATCCTATTACCAGCCAAGGCCAGATTACCTATACCATCAAGCCAAAAGCAGGCTTGCCAGACGGCACTTTCATCTACAACAATGCAGGCATCGTGTTCGATTTCAACAACCCTATCATCACCAACCAGACTCGAAACAGAATCAATCTGGCCTTGGGAATCAATGAAATCAAGAACACCGTTTCCATCGCTTCCATCTATCCAAACCCAGCGATAAACGAGCTGAACATCAACCTGCACACCCAAAAAGCCACCGAAATCAAGTTGATGGACGCCATCGGCAATGTGGTGATGACCTTCCGAGACGTGAAAACCAACCTCGTTCTCAACACCTCCAAGCTGACTTCAGGAATCTACACCCTGTCAGTAAACAACAGCGAAACCACCCAACGCGAAAAAGTCATCATCATCCACTAAGGGCACACAAATTCTCCCTTCCCTTTTATTTTTGCCAAAAGGCCAGACACACCGTCTGGCCTTTTGGCTTTTTCAGTTTTACGATTCTTTTTTTTGAAGCCGTTGGCAGGTTCTCGTATCATGGCCAGTCCCGCTATCCGCTGTAGCCGCTGCATCCCCATTACCGAAACAAAGCAGCGGGCTGCCGCTACTATCGGGGCTATGCTTCGACGGCAGGTAGCTTCGAATGAACTTCAACCCATAAAAGCCTCAACGCAGCTACCCTATCCCCAACTCAAACAAATAAACATACCAATATATATGGTATCTTTTATCGGAATACAGCCAAGAATTCATGAAAAAGGGGCTTCGGGCGACCGAAGGAGGACAACAGAACACCTTAGGAAGGCTTCGGGCGCCCGAAGGGGCAAAAGGAACATGTTTGGAGGCCTTCGGTCGCCCGAAGGGTGTCAACAGAACACTTTTGAAGGGCTTCGGTCGCCCGAAGGTTGTCAACAGAACACTTTAGGGAGGCTTCGGTCGCCCGAAGGGTCTCAAAATGCCATTTTCCTAAAGGTTCGGTCGCCCGAAGGGTCTCTACCATGATTTTTTACATGTCCTCGATAGAAAAAGGGTAAACAACCTGACGGGTCGGCCTTTTTCTCGCCGTCCTGTAAGGTTGTAATTTC
>CAIWCG010000074.1 GCA_903911135.1 uncultured Bacteroidota bacterium | reverse complement strand
GGCTCCTTATTGAAATTATAAATTGTGAATTATAGATTATAAATTAAAAACATTTATAATTCATAATCTATAATTTATAATTGCATCTATAATTGCATCCGTTTCGGTGCACTCATAGAGGCATTGATTTTATTCTGATGATACTGGGAGTTTTACTTCTCCATCAGGTATTTCAATCGCTTGAAGGTGGTTTCGTTTTCGGTGTGGTTGGCCGATTGGATGATGATGTTTTTCTCTTTGGTGGTGAGGTGCCAGTTGAGGGAAACCTCGGCCTTGGAGAAGGGCAGTTGGAATATCAGCCAGTCCATCTTGCCCCCAAACCAGGAGGAGGCCACCTGCATTTCTCCATCCACATTGTAGTCCTGCGTTTTCATGAAGTTGCTGTAAACGGTGCCTATGGGGGTAAAGATGTCGTGCAATATTCCCTTGCCTCCACTTTCCTTCAATGGGCTTTGCTTGTAGGTGTCGCGCACTTGCAGGAAGATGACGCCACTGGTGTTTTCGGCTATCCAATCTCGAAAGACATAGAGGAACTTGATGGAGGTCTTGACGCCGAAATTGTCTCTGATGCCGGCATCCATCACCTCCACCTGCGGATTGGTGGGCAAGGCCACATTGGGGAGAATGTATGGGAAGGTGGCACTCATTCTGATGACGCTGGTGAAACGGATGTTCATCGGATTGTTGTTGGCCAGCAAACGCGAATATTCGGCACCATCGGGCAAAGGAAGAAAGGTCAAGCGATTGTGCAGATTGGTGTTGATGAGATAGGAAACGCTCTGTGAGGAGATGTATAGCTTTCGGCCATCTTCCTCCACCGTGGGAGCGAATATCATCATCGGAATCTGTGCATTGGCTTCGGCTATGCGGTAGTCGCCCAAGCGATTGTTCAGCATGAAATCGGTGTTCTCGTTCAGTTGGTTTTCGAAGGCATAGGCGCGGTCCTTATAATATTCATAGTTGCCATCCTTGAACTTCTCTACCCGTACCAATAAGTCGTTCACCACAATGGAAAAGGCGATGGGATTCAGCAAGTCCTTGCTTATCTTGGATTCGTAATAGATGCGTTGCAGCGTGTTCGAAGGGGTAAAATAATGCCTTTGATACAATTCACGATAATAGCTGGCACCTATCATTCCTCCAGATGCACCCGTGATGAGAAACGTGTTCTTCATCAAGCTGCCACCCAAGATGCTGTCAGCCATCGCCAACACATGGAAAGTCCATAATGCAGAGCGCGAACCGCCACCACTTACATCGATGAAAATCATCTTCGGTTTCTTGGTGGTATCGATGGTGTTTCGGTCCTTCCATTTGTTCAGAATGGCTAATGTGGACTGGATGTCGATGTCATTATATTTATGTTGAAGATAATCGATGTTGGCAATGCTATAGTCAGAAGTATGTTTATGGTAATCCAAACCATAGGCATAGTTTTTTCTTTCAAGCAGTTTTAATGAAGTGATGTTTATAAAACCGATAAGCATGACGATGAGCAAAGGAATGGTCCAACCTTTCAGCCAGTATCTCATGCCGCTGCTGAACATGATCAAGGCAGAAAGGATGAGCATGATGCTGGCACCGGCAGGTATCCTGAAGAAAGGGAAACTGCTGAACAAACCCACGGAAAACACCAAGAGCATGGCACCCAGCTCGAACATGAATGCATTGCGATGATTTTGCCTGAAGACTTTGGCAAGCGTATGAGAATCATAATGCTCCGTACCACGCACCAATCGAATCTGGTTGAAACCACTAAGGTAAGTATCAACTCTCCACTTTATCCGCTCTTCCTTTTCCTCTTCCGTTTTTGGCTGATCATTCTTTAAATGGAAACTGGAAAACTTGGTGGTGGGATGATTGGCATGCTTGCTCCCAAAATGAATGATGTCCTTATTAGAAAGTGAAAAATAAATGATGGTTATGGCAATGACAACACTTGTTCCTGAAATAAACCCAAGCATCTTCAAAAAGATATCGTAGGTATCCTTGTATTCGTTATCCACTTGGAAAGGAATGATTCGAGACAGATAGACAACAATGAACAATAACGGAACCATGCAGTTATTGATGGAATATTTAAAGAATGGTTTTGATAATGTTGCCAAGAAAGGAAACCTCCTGGAATTGATTATGTAGCTGGAGATATTGAATGACATGATGGTGGTTCCAGTTGCCAAACCGATGACAAACAAAGACCAAAAATCAACCTTGCCCATGTATTCAGGATCTAGAAACAAATAGGGTATGCCGAACTTTATCCCAATCTTATTGGTTATAAAACTAAACAGTATGACCCAGTAAAGCAAAAAGATATGGTTCCTTTTAATTAGAACAACAAGCAATTGGAAAGGAAAGAAAAAGATAATCCTGTTGCTGCGAAGACGAAAAGATTTACTTGTTTTTACTGCCAAGATTCATGTGTTTTGAGCACTTGTGTTTTACGAATTGAATATTATAATCGTTTCAAGAGTGAGGTTGAATCATTTGATCTTGGAATCAACAATCCTTAAAATCTCGGCTTCCATATTTTTGGCCTTTTCTTCCAAACTTGCAGCTTTCACCAAAATCATCTTTACATACTCCTTATCATCCAAACCGCTTGCATTGATCTTTACATTCAGATAGGCTCCAATAACTGCTGAACGGGCACATAATGCACCAACACCTGCATCGCTTACTGAATTTGGGTTTCCATTTTCAGCCATTTCCTTGATTATTTCCATTGATGCATAAGCTGTTTCCATTACTTTATAAGGTATTTCGATGGCGTATTTTGTGGCGGACTGAATTGCTTCCTTTCTAATTTTCTTCTCTTCATCATTAGCTTTTGGCAATCCAAATGCATCCATGATTTTATTGAATGCACGAGTATCTTCATCCACCAGCTGAATCAAAACATCTTTTAAATGTTGACCCTTTTCAGCCCAATCAGAAAATTCCTCCACTCTTTTCTCCCAACCTTTTTTGCTTGCCGATAGATTTGCAACCATCGTCCCCAACGAAATTCCCAATACTCCAATGTAGGCTGCAATGGAACCTCCACCGGGAGCAGGACTTTCACTTGCAGTCTCATTGGCAAAAGCCAACAAAGTCATGTCTCTCAATTTTCTGCCTTTATCATCCTTGGCCAATTGGTATTCAATTATTCGTTCCTCGGCATTGAATGGACCCAATTCATCCAGGCCCATGGATTTCACAGCGATATGAATAAGTTCCGCATCTGACACACCAAGCGACAAGCCTTGCTTTCTTAAAAAGAATTTTCCAGCATCGGTCATAGCAGATAGCGGAACTAGCCCAACCAATTCGGAACCTGTTGCCCGAATTCCTCGTTCATCTGCACTCTTGCGCGTTTCTTCAAATACGACATGCAATGGTGTTTCTCTGAAATTCGTAATATTTATTGACACTTGAGCAATGCCATATTCCTCAATATACCAACCAATCGCTTTTACTCCTTTCAGCTTACCGGGAATTCTTATTTCATTGCCATTTTCATCCTTCTCTATCGGACCATTTACTGGGTCGCCAGTTCTTTTCACTCTGCCAGCTTCACGAATATCAAATGCAACTGAATTTGCACGTTTTACTGATTTTGTATTCAAGTTTACATTATAGGCTATCAAGAAATCTCTTGCACCGATAACGGTAGCACCAGATTTTTCATTGAATTTTGCATCTCCGAAATCGGGTTTCCATTCAGGTAGCAATATTTTTTTCGGGAAACCTTCATATTCACCGGCCCTTATCACCGAAAGGTTTTTTCTTGCAGCATTCGATTGTGCAGCTTCATAAAGATATACCGGAATACCCAACTCCTCCCCAACTCTTTGACCTAGTATCTTGGCAAATTCAGCCGTTTCCTCCATCGAAATATTTGCTACAGGTATTAATGGACAAACATCGGTGGCTCCCATTCTTGGATGTTCGCCAAAATGCTTGGTCATGTCTATCAGTTCCGCAGCTTTTTCTATTCCACGATAGGCAGCCTCCACTACATCCATCGGTTCTCCTACCAATGTCATTACCGTACGGTTGGTTGCCTTTCCCGGATCTACATTTAATAATTTTATTCCTTCTACACTTCTTATCGCATCAGCTATTTGGTTGATAATCGTCAAATCCCTACCTTCACTGAAGTTTGGAACACATTCTACTAATTTTTTCATCTTAATTAAATCAATTTATATCCGGCAAAATTACATTTTATTCCACAACTTAGGATAGCTGGACAAAATGTCTATGTAATACCATTAATATATAGTATCAACCATACGCCCATTCCATTTTCTACCTGAAGCATTGAATTCTGTCATAATGCTTTTGGAATAATTTTGTTCAATGGAATAAAAATTAACACAGGTATTAATAAGGTTAAACATGGTCTTATTAAGAATAAACTTGGTCTAATTAAGATTAAACCTGATCTAATTAAGATTAAACCCGATCTAATTAAGATTAAACCCGATCTAATTAAGATTAAACCCGATCTAATTAAGATTAAACCTGATCTAATTAAGATTAAGCCTGAGCTAATTAAGATTAAGCCGGGTATGTCCAAACAACTGTGTCATTTTACATTACGGTTTAGACATTCTATCGGCAAATTTAATATTTAAATGGGAAACGATCATTTTCCAGTTATAGATTCCTCCTACCCAATCCTTTTTAAGATTAATATATACCAGGT
>CAIWCG010000073.1 GCA_903911135.1 uncultured Bacteroidota bacterium | reverse complement strand
AGGCAACCTGCCATCAAAGCATAGCCCCGATAGTAGCGGCAGCCCGCTGCTTGGTGTCGGTAATGAGGATGCAGCGGCTACAGCGGATAGCGGGACTGGCCATGATACGAGAAGAGGATATAGGCTCCTAATAGAAATTATAAATGTTGAATATAATTCTGGAACATGTTTAATGCGTAGCTGCTAATGAACTAAAACGATATTTTCAGTGTCGATGACAGTGAAATCGAGCCAAATGTTTAAGGTTTCCATATTATGAGACCTCCAAAAGGGGTCAAAGTTCTTGGGTGCGGTCGATGAATAGCCATTGACGCATTTTTTGTGAACCAACTGGCTGGCCATCATGGCATCTAACTGTACTTCAAAATCAGCACCTCCTTTTTCAGGAATATATGCAAACGCCGTTTTGCCGGTCCAGTCGGCATTTCTCAATTGGTCAGCAATTGGAACAAGGCGATCTTGTGCATCTTTTTTCTTAAAGGTTGAATATTCGAACTGGCTTGGCAGATTATCAATGATGACGGCAATCAAAATCAATGAAAACCATAAAGTATGTTGTTTCTTTACAAAAAGATTAATGACCATTGCAAACTGAAAAACGAACAGAATGATTAGTATGTTCATAATTCTTGGAACCATGAAGATTGCAGAAAATCCAGGAATTAAAAAAATATATCGGTAAAGTGAAAATTCATTGAATCGAATGGTCAATAAAATGGAAACCGTCAATGAAAGCAGAATGGCAAACAAGGATTTGTTTGCGGTAATGAAACCTTTCTTGAAACAATATATTATCAAAATAATCAATGCTAACCAAGGCATGATGCCGATGAATAATTGTTGGTCATACCATGGAACATTATCCTTAATCCCAACCTTGCTTAGAAATGCCCATAGAGCTGAATTGGAAACAGAGAAAAAATAGGAAGATGGGAATGGAATGGTATTAAATACATCCTTGAAATTTCTTGGCGTAATCAGTTCCATTGCCTTGATATATTTTAGACCAAGTGGCAAAATCAACAAGACACCTGCAATAAATGGCATAGGTAATTTCAAAAATCCTTTAAGATTTCGATTGTCCTTATTGAATATTCTTTTGATATTGAGAAAGAATAAAACAAGGAATAAAACAATTGTTATAAGGGACAGAAAAAAGCCCAGATACATGGCGCAATAAAACTGATAAACTACTCCTAAAACAATAAAAAAAAGATACTTCAATTTGAAATCATCAAAGTATCTGATAACCCAATAAATAACCAATGGGGTGATGAATCTGGGAAAAACTTGAGCATGATTGAATTGTCCAAAAAGGAAAAGGGAAAATGCGAACATATAGGCACCTGCACAAGCCAATATGGTTTGGTTGGTTAATTTCTTTATGCAGTAATATGTTGAAAAGAAGTTTAGAATGAACAGTACGATAAACCAGAGTTGAAAAGAAGTTTCCCTATCAAATGAAACAACTCGGAACAAAGCATAGATGGGCATGGAACCTAATAAATTATCGGATAAACCGATGGCAGGAGTAAATGGGTAGAAAAATGGAGCTCCCCAAAAATACGGCACCTGACCAGTTATAAATTGATAGCCATGTTCGAGAATATACATATTAAAACGAGCATCGCCCAAATCACCAGGAATGATTGATAGATTGAAATGACAAATGCCAATAATTGTAAAATTCAGGCCAATAATGCAAGTCAATACAGGTAACAACCATTCAAGGATTTTGGATTTTGGTGTTAGATTATTCATTTATTCAGGATTAATTATAAATGTTTCTTGCTCCGTTAAACTATCAGATATTGCCTGTAAAATATAATCATTATCAGGATTGGGTTTGACAAATTTACCATTATATCCTTTTAATGCAAACTTGTTGTTTGGCAAGTTTATTATTGAGAATTCTTCCCAATAACTTGATGCATCTCGATTGCCAAATAAAATTGAAGGAAAGGTCGGATCGGATGAAACATATTTGCCATTGAAGGCGAGGATATCGCATTTGCCAAATTCATACATGGTAATATTGAACTTCTCCCATGTTTTCATTGAATCCCTATTAGCTATCAACATCAACGATTTGGTGCTATCGGTACTTACATATTTTCCATCAAATGACTTTATTGAAACTTTGCTTCTTAATCCGTCTCTCATAAATGGAAAGGTTCTGGTCATATCTCTTTCAGGTAATCCTTTTACTGCATTTTTGTAATCAGGCGGACTTAATGTTTCCATATAGCCATCAGGGATGCTTAGTCTGCCCCAAATTTTCTTATAAGTTTTATAAGTCATGCTATCGTAATGTATAAGGTTACTCATGCTTTGTCTAGTTTGAAAAAGGTTTAACAAAATCATTAAACTAAAAACCGAAAATAAAAAGTACTTAGAAAGATTATTTGTCTTTGAAACGGATTCGATGAATATGCCAAATGGTAATGCTAAAACTGCATATGATTCAATCATCGCCCTCATGCCATAGCTGCCGCCATACCACCAACACCACCAACTGAATATTATATAAGCATTAATGATAACGAAAATGGTGGCAGATAATGCAAACTTAGATTGTCGAAGGATGGTTGGGATAAATCCTAGTACTGCAAAAACCATAATTGGAGTATAGATAAAAAAACCATTTCTAAAACTGAATAATCCTTTTAGAATATGTGGATTATTCAAGAATAGCTTTTGTTCCTGGTAGGAATAATATACCCAATGACCAGTCTGTATTTTCCAAATAATCAGTTGAGGTGATAAACCGATTAGAAGAAATAAAATTATAAGAATTACATTGATTTTATTATCGCCAACCATTCGCAATTGTATTTTTAAGGATGAAGAATCCTTAATGCCATATAGTATTGGAAAGATAACTATAAGAGCATCTGTAGGCCTGACAAGAATTATCAATGCCAATATCAAACCTAAATAAATGGAATGTTTTAAAGTGGGTTTGGAATGCCACTGAATGGAAAACCAAAGAAATATTGAATAAAGACAAAATGAATAAATGTGGATATTACTGAATGAGTAAGTGGAATACATAAATATGTTTGTTCCTAACACGAGGCAAGTAAGAACTATTGCCGATGTCGCCTCTTCGAAAAAACATAAAAGCACTTTTCGCAAAAAAATTAAACCGATAGTCAAATAAAAAAAAGTAGCCAGACAAATAAAAAAGCTGAAGGTGGATGAATACCCATTAGGCACATGGTCTGCTATAATCTCAAGATATTTGGCTGTCAAGAAAAATGGAGAAAGCATGATTGCAGCGCCACATGACATCTTCGATAAATAGTGTTTTTTATCTTCAGTTTTTAACGCACCTGAATATCTTCTAATGTCATCAGGCAATTTGTTTTTTAAGTAACTGAATGTTATGTCATGATAAATAAAAGTTGCAGGCAAGTAGTTGTAGTAAAATATCATATCGTTTGAGATGATATCATTTGATTTCCATTTCTGATTCAGGAGAATGGCAGAGTACACGAAAAACAAGGAGAACAGGATGGCGATTTTTGAATACCCAAGTTTAGAAATTAGCTCTCTCATAAAAATATCATTTCTTATAAAAGTTCATCTCATCAATATATTTATACACCGATTCAGGCATCATGTAACGTACATCCTTTTTGTCCCTTATCGCTTTTCTTATAAATGACGAGGAGAGTTCCATAATGGGAGCATCGGTAATCTTGACCTTTGGATGGCCTATGAATTTATCGCATGAAAAATTATGCCGAGGGTAAATATAGAGTTCGTAGCCATTTAAAATCTGTTCATGGTTTTTCCATTTGTCAAAGGTTTGAAGGTTATCAAAACCCATTATCAATACAAACTCATGCTGGGGATATTTTTCACTTAAATGGACCAAGGTATTGATGGTATAGGAAGGTTGAGGCAGTTTGAATTCTATATTCGATGCCTTGAGTTTATTATTGATTCCGATGCCTTCCTTGACCAAGGCAAGTCGATGGACGTCTTGCAATAGCGTATTCTTTTCCTTTAATGGATTATGTGGTGAAATGACGAACCAGACTTGCTGCAAATCGGTGAATTCGGCCATATAGCTGGCAATGACCAGATGCCCATTGTGGATGGGATTGAAGGAGCCGAAGAACAAACCGATTTTCATGTTCAGTTAGGATTCCAAAAAATCTTTCAGTATCTCTGTCGCTTTCAAGAAACTATCCTCCAGATTATCGTTGATTATTTTTCTTTCGAACTGTTTGGCATAGCCCATTTCGATGCTTGCCTTTGCTATCCGCTGTTCCAATGATTCGGGCGTTTCGCTGTTGCGGGCAACCAATCTTTCCTTCAATATTTCGATGGAAGGTGGCATGACATAAACTGCCAAGGCCTTGTCTCCGAATTTCTGCTTGATGTTTAGTCCGCCCATCACATCAACATCGAATATGGCATGCTTACCCAAGCTCCAGATGCGTTCCACTTCTTCTCTCAAGGTGCCGTAATAAATGCCTGTATAAACCTCTTCCCATTCGATGAATTCATTGTTGGCAATGCGCTTTTCAAATTCTTCCTTGCTCATGAAATAATAATCTTCCCCATCCCTTTCGTTCGTTCGCATTTGCCTGGTAGTGGCCGAAACCGAGAAGCACAATGTCGGATTATGCTGCAAAAGATATTGCGATATGGTGGTCTTGCCAGAACCTGATGGACCACAAAATAGTATGATCTTGTTATTCATCGCTGCGACCTATAGAATGTTGTTCAGCTGTTCCTTTATTTTCTCGAGTTCGTCCTTCATCTGCACCACCAGTTTTTGAATTTCGGCATCGTTGGCCTTAGAACCCATGGTGTTTATTTCGCGGCCAATCTCCTGCGATATGAATGCCAACTTTTTGCCTATCGACACGGTGTCTTTCATGGTTTCATCAAAATAGTTAAGATGCGCCACGAGCCTGATTTTCTCTTCGGTCATATCCATTTTCTCGATATAGAAAACCAATTCCTGCTCGAACCTGTTTTCATCAAAGTTGTTTTTTGAAATTATTTCCAAGAGATTGGTGCGAAGGCGTGTCTTTACATTTTCAATCCTTGGAGCATCCAAAACTTCTACTTGCCCCACCAGATTCCTTATCGAATCGATGCGCAATTTTATTTCTGTGGCGGTTTGTTTTCCTTCCTGGATGCGAAAATTATCGCAGCCGGAGATGGCCGCATTTACGCCATCCATCAAGGCCTGCATTTCGTTTTCATCGGTTTCTTTGCGAGGCGAAGTCAACACATCGGGGATGGTGATGATGGTCCGCATGATGTCGCCGGCTTCTATGTTCAGCTCCGTTTTGAGCATCGAAAGTTCTTCGAAATAGGTCTTGAACAGGTCGTTGTTTATATGCACGCTTTTCTGCACCCCGTTGTCGGTGTTCACCGAAACTTCCACCTTGCCTCGTTCCAGGCGCTTGGTTATTTCCGAGCGTATTTCGAGTTCCTTTTCGCGCAGGCCATTTGGCAGGCGCAAGGATAAATCCAGGAACTTGCTGTTCAAGGATTTCACTTCTATGGTGTAGGTTTTTCCGCCATATTCGGCAATCGCCTTGCCGTATCCCGTCATCGATTTTAACATTATCTATAATTATTTATGCGGCAAAGTTAAAATTAAAACTTAAAAGCATCAAATCTATCAGTATCCGACGGCGACCATCCATAATCATTAATATAGATGAAAGCATTCGGTGTAAGCAACAAATGTTAAGGTATTTATTGATGATAAGGATGCTTTTTTGTTCAATAATATGACTGTCCGAAGAAAGCGGACAATTATATTATTGTTGAATAATGTTGTATTGGCCAATAATTCGATAAAATTACATGCTCACACAACAAGATCGGTGAGTAATTTTGTTGTGTCAGCCTATAATACGGTTGTATCAGCCTATAATTCGGTTGTATCAGCCAATAATTTTGTTGTATCAGACAATAATTCGACATCATTAATGATGAATACGATTGTCCGCATTATACGGACATCGTTATTTATGCTAATTTTGCATCATTAATCATTAATAAATACCATGGCCAGGGGAAATTGGATGCCGAGAAAGTTGAGTAAAAGAGCTGAATTGTTAGACCATCTGGACGAAACTTTAAGGGATTATAAAGAATTGTTGAATATCAAGGAAACCGATTTGGAGACTATCCACAACTGTAACATGATGTTCAAATATGCCATGAAAGCGGCCAGAAGTGCGGCCACTTTTTCCAGAATTTGGAACAGTTATCTCAATACCTTGAATGAAGGCCCCGGTGGCGTGAATCTTTCCACCATCATTGATTTTCCCGATTTGGGACCAAAACCCGAAACCGTGCCATCAAACATTTTTGGTTTTGTGAGGACCTTGAGAACCGTGTTGATGCGACATAAAAACTATAACGAATCCATCGGCATGGCCTTGATGTTTCTCGGCAAGGAAAAAAACTTCCGTTCGGATGGCTATAAACCCATCATAAAAGCTACCGGCAGCGAGCATTTCATTCATTTCAAAACCTCCGTCATCGATGTGAAATATCATAACGTTTATTTCCGGTTGGCGGGAACAGAAATATGGATTTTGGGAAGAACGTTCATGAAATCAAAATTCAGATTCGAGGTTCCGATAACATCGAAAAATAGGGCAGAAGTGCTGGAAGTGATGCTCAAGGGCAATCTGAAAAACAAGGAAATAGGCCTTGCCTCCGATATCGTAACGGTCATCATCATCCCGAAAAAAATCGCCAAGGAAAAGAAGTCGAAAAAGTAGCAGCCTAAGAATTCTTTCAATGATAAATAGGATGCTCATGATAGCTGTATCCTATACCATATATATCTATTATGCACATTTATGACGAATGTGGTTTTGAGGATTGTGGAATAAATTTATATTTGCAGCAGATTTATGCAGACTGAACTACTTGGGCATCAAATTGATAAAAATAACTATTCACATTACTTAAAAATTAAATTTATGATCAACGCAAAAGCAGAAAAGATTCAAGGCCTTTCATCGCTGATAGGCAACACTCCGGTTTTGGCCATCAGGTTCAAATATAAAGGCGAGGAACGGATTATTTACGCCAAAAGTGAAAACCTGAACATGACCGGCAGCATCAAGGATAGGATGGCGCTTTATATCTTGAACAATGCCTATAGAAAGGGGATTTTGAAGTCGGGCGACCAGATAATTGAAGCTACCAGCGGCAATACTGGTATCTCTTTTTCCGCTCTTGGCAGGGCTTTGGGGCATCCGGTAACTATTTTCATGCCCGACTGGATGAGCCAGGAAAGAATCAACCTTATCAAGAGTTTCGGGGCCAAGATAGTGCTTATGAGCAAGGAGGAGGGCGGCTTTTTGGGGAGCATAAAAATGAGTGAAGAATTGGCTGCCAGCAGTGAAAATACTTTTTTGCCAAGGCAATTCACGAATTTAGATAACAGTAATGCGCATTATTCCACCACAGGTCCGGAATTGTGGTGGCAGATGAAGAAACATCATCTTAAAATAGATGCATTTGTGGCTGGAGTTGGCACTGGCGGTACCATCATGGGCATAGGCAAATATCTGAAGGAGATGAATCCTGCCATCAGCATACATCCATTGGAGCCATCGAATTCGCCTACCTTGACTACTGGGCATAAAGTTGGGAAGCACCGCATTCAGGGGATTTCTGATGAATTCATCCCGGCCATCGTTCATCTAGACGAGGTGGATGAAATCGTCAGTGTCGATGATGGCGATGCAATCATCATGGCACAGAAACTTGCCCACATGGGCATGGCTGTGGGCATTTCTTCTGGAGCAAATTTCTTGGGAGCCTTGAAGAAACAAAATGAAATAGGTAGAGGCAAGGTGGTAGTGACTGTTTTCCCTGATGACAACAAGAAGTATTTAAGCACCGATTTGGCCAAAGATGAACCGGTAAAAGATGATTTCTTGTCGACAGACGTAGAATTGATAAGCTTTATAGCCTATAAAAGGGTATGCATGACTTGCTTCGAACCGGATTATTGCTTTGAGGAAGAGTTTTAATGTTTAGGCCCTAATTTTCGTCCCTTAATTACTTCTACTTCTTCATTTTATAAGATTCCAAATTTGCATTATTGCGAATAACCGGCGGATTGTTTAATTTTGCAGGATGAAGTTGGTTAAGAAATATATTTATGGTTTGTTTTTGGCGATTCTTGTAGTTTCCTGTTCCACCCCAAAGGTTGAAATACCAAAAATGGTTATTGACAAGGAGAAAATGGTTTCCATTTTGACAGATTTGCATCTGGCTGAAGCTGCAGGTACATTGAATTTTACTAATAAGGATACCTCAAAGCTTATAGCAGCAAACTATAATGAATTCATTTTCAAGAACCATAATACTACCAAAGTAGAGTTCATGAAAAGTTATAACTACTATGTTTCTCATCCCGAAGAATTGAACTCTGTATATGATGGCGTTTTAATGGAATTAAGTAAGATGCAAGGTAATTTGGTGAAAAGTAATGTGATTAAATAGTTATGATGAATACAGAAAATCTAATGGGAAAATTTTGAGAATAAATAGGAATATTATCATGAAATCATATAAGGCTTTTTTTGTTCACAATAATTTTTTATATATTTGTACCGTGAAAAGAAATTATTCATTGCAAAATCATTCCAATAAAAACTAATTGATGATAAAAATATCACATCTTTTTAAACACCTGGTTTTATTGGTCGTTATATTTGTTGCCAGTCATCAAGTCTCATTTGCTACACATGCCATGGGTGCCGATATTACCTATAAATGTTTAGGTGGGAATACTTATCAAATTACTTATTCATTTTATTTTGATTGTTCAAGTGCTTATCCAATGCCACAAACAATTCCAGTCAATTATTATTCTACCTCTTGCAATTATCCTAACACTACCTTTAATATTACCATGGTCTCGGCATTGTCAAATATTGAAGTAACACCAATATGTCCAACGCTTCAAACTACTTGTTCTGATCCTAATTCCATTTACCCTGGCGTTAAACAATATATATATCGAGGGAACATCACATTGCCAATGCAATGTACCGATTGGATATTTGATTATTCAATGGGAAATAGAAATGGCAATATCAATACCATCAATGGCTCGGGCAATGATAGTTTGGCTGTTTATGCTATGGTTAATAATACTATTTCACCAGGAAATAACTCTCCGGTGTTTTCAAATTTACCAGTACCATATATTTGTGAGGGACAAACCTATTGTTACAATAACGGTGCACAAGATTCTGATGGAGATTCCTTGGTTTATTCAATGATTACACCTTTGACTGGGAATACTAACAATCCATTTAACTCTGTAGTTACATATTCGAGTGGTTCCTTTAACGCAATAAACCCAATTTCATCATCCCCACCATGTGTCTTCAATGGTGCAAATGGCAATTTATGCATGACACCTTCAGCTATGGATATTGGTGTAATGGCATTTTTAGTTGAGGAATATAGAAATGGAGTTTTAATAGGCACTGTTGAGCGTGATATACAAATTAATGTATTGAACTGTATCAATAACATCCCAACATTATCTGGAATCAACAATACAAATTCATTCACTGACACGGTATGCGACAAAACCCCGTTTAGCTTTCAAATATTCAGCAATGATTTAGATGCTGGACAAATTGATTCGATGTGGTGGAATAATGGAATTCCAGGTGCCACGTTTACTGTAGCTGGAAGCCCTCATCCTGTTGGTGCTTTTTCATGGACACCACCTGCAAATACCGGGAATGCCGTTGAATATTGTTTTACTGTTTCCGTTAAGGATAACGCATGCCCTTTTGCCGGAAGTCAAACTAAGGCATATTGTATAACAGTTTTAGGGACTCATTTAGGTTTTAAATATTCGAATGACAGTTGCATTAACTTGACATCATTTATCGATACATCTAGTATTTCCGGAAGTAACATTACTGGTTGGCAATGGAATTTTGGTGATCCTGGTTCAGGTGGAAACAATACCTCAAATCTTCAAAACCCTACACATTCGTTTACTGCTTCAGGCAATTATACAGTACAATTAGTTACCATAAGCGATCATGGTTGTCATGACACCGTTACTGAAGTTGTTCCATATGTATTTATTAATGGTTTATCTGCAACTATTACAAATGTTGTTAATGCAACATGTCAACCTATTGGATCTGCAACAGTATCAGCTACTGGGGGAACAGCAGGATATTCCTATCATTGGAGCACTAATCCAGTTCAAACATCATCTACAGCCACTGGTCTTGCTGCTGGGACCTATTACGTAACCGTAACTGACGCACATGGATGTACTGACTCAGTGAACGTCATAATACTTGGCATGACAAATAATATGGTTCATACTGATGTTACTTGCAATGGTGGAACCAATGGGACTGCTACAATTACCGTAACAGGAGGAACTAGCCCTTTTGTGTATCATTGGAATTCAGCACCTGTACAGACAACACAAACTGCCACTGGACTTGCTGCAGGTTCCTATATCGTTACTGTAACCGATGTTAATGGTTGCACCGTAGTAGTTAATGTTACCATAACTCAACCAAGTCAATTGACAGCTACCATAGGTTCTCAAAATATTTCATGTAATGGCCTAACTGATGGTTCTGCATCCGTAACCGCTGGTGGAGGTATTTCAGGATATAATTATATATGGTCTAACGGTTCCACAACAAATACTGCCACCGGTCTTGGAGCCAATAATTATATCGTTACCGTCACTGATGCTAATGGATGCACAGTTACCTCGAATGTAACAATAACCCAACCGACACCTGTCGTTGTAACTATTGTTTCGCAGGTAAATGAACTTTGTTTTGGGGGTAACAATGCTTCAATAACATCAACCACAAGTGGTGGAACAGGAATCATCGCCCTGACATGGAGTACTGTTCCAATACAAAACACCTTAATTGCTACGAACCTTTTGGCTGGAGCATATATAGTTACTGCAACGGATCAAAATGGATGTACTGCAACAGCATCAACCACTATTACTGAACCTACAAAGGTGCTAGTAACATTGATTGATTCCGTAGAAGTTACTTGCCATGGAGGAAACAATGGTTCAGGAACAGTTGGTGCTTCCGGTGGAATCCCCGGATATAATTACACATGGAATACCGTTCCGCAACAATCAGGAGCTACAGCTATCAATATGTTTGCTGGTAGCTATGTAGCATCTGCCACTGATGCCAATGGTTGTGTATCAACTGTAAATGTAATAATTACCGAACCTACACAGTTAGTCGCTTCAATATCTGGTGGTACAACCATTTGCATTGACCAAAGTACAGATCTTACCGTAACGCAAACAGGTGGAACTGCACCATACACCTTCCTTTGGAACACCGGCTCTGCCGCTAGTCCCATTACAGTAAGTCCAACAGTTACAACTTCCTATACTGTAACCGTTACAGATGCAAATAATTGTACGGGCACTGCAAGTGCAACCGTTACGGTTAGGCCTCCTCTTGCTGTTAGCGCTTTCAATAATGCAACCATCTGTGAAGGCGAAAGCATCCGTATTTATGCTGTGCCAACTGGAGGTGACGCAAATTATACACTGCTTTGGAACAATGGTGTTGGCCCGGGAGTTGGCTATTTTTCTGTAACTCCATTAGTAACTACCACCTATATGGTCACACTCACCGATGGCTGCGGATCTCCATCTGCCACCTCACAAGTAACCATCAATGTCAATCCGGCTCCAGTGGTTACCTTCACTGGCACCAATCTTAACGGCTGTGTTCCATTCACATCCGACTTCTTAGGTCAGGTTTCCATATCTTCCGGCTCCATCGTTTCAACGCTTTGGAATTTTGGTGATGGAGGTACCACTTCTATTCTCGATACAGCACATCAATACACCTCCAAGGGCCTTTACACCGTTTCGCTCACTGCCATTTCGGCACTGGGGTGCAAAACAACACTCACAAAGGTGGGATATGTTAAGGCTGAAGACTATCCCAAAGCCGCATTCCTCATTTCCCCAGATCATGCTTCTGTGCTAAGCGCAATTTTCACCTTTACCGACATGTCAGTGGGGGCAAACCACTATCTTTGGAATTTCGGCGATCATTCTGGTCCATCCTATGTACCAAACCCACAGCACCAATATACTGCAGAAGGAGTTTACCAAATTTGTGAAGTAGTATATAATGACCTTGGATGCTCCGATTCCACATGCGGAGACATCACCGTCGATCCTGAATTCGAATTCTTCATCCCATCGGCATTCACTCCTAATGGCGATAAGCTCAACGATAAATTCACCGGATATGGCATCGGAATACTCGAATATCAAATGGACATCTGGGACCGCTGGGGAAACAACGTTTTCTCCACCAATGACATCTCCAAAGGATGGGACGGAAAAGTGCCCGGAACCTCCACCTCCGAACTCGACGACGTTTATGTTTACTTCGTCAAAGTCACCGATTTCACCGGCACAGCCCACACCTACATGGGCAAAGTCACCATCATCAGATAAGTTAAAATCCAATTACAGACCATAAAAAATGGCAGATGCACTAAACTTGTATCTGCCATTTTTCATCTCATCCCGCCTCCATTTATAATTCACAATCCATCATCAATTATTTTTATTTGGAGCCTACGGTTTCTTCTCGTATCATGGTGCGTCCCGCTATCCGCTGTAGCCGCTGCCTGCCCATTTCCGACACCAAGCAGCGGGCTGCCGCTACTATCGGGGCTAGATATGACGGCAGGTAGCTTCGAATATTCAGTTGGTAGCTTAACAAACTTTACCAAAGTTAAGAACTTTAACTTTGGTAAAGTAATGTATATAATTTCCCTTTTCTGAATTGCCCCATGCTTGGCAATTTCTTTTCTATTTAGGTAAATTCCCTTTTTATGCATCTCGAGGAGCGTTAACTACCGCTCGAGGAGCAACACCTGCCGTTCGAGGAGCGTCACCTTGAACTCGAGGAGCGTCACCTTGAACTCGAGGAGCGTCACCTTGAACTCGAGGAGCGTCACCTTGAGCTCGAGGAGCGCCTCCTTGAGCTCGAGGAACCTCACCTTGAGCTCGAGGAACCTCACCTTGAGCTCGAGGAGCGCCTCCTACCGTTCGAGGAATGTCGCCTTCGGAGGCCTTTTTAGCTTAAAACGTAGTATTTTACCTTCAATTCTGCTTATTTTCGATAAAATAGAACCTATATAAAAAGCCATTTCGAAGCTACCTGCCGTCAAAGCATAGCCCCGATAGTAGCGGCAGCCCGCTGCTTTGTATCGGAAATGGGGATGCAGCGGCTACAGCGGATAGCGGGACGCAGATGGGACGAGAACTTGCCATAGGCTTCAAAAGAAAAAGGTGAATATGTCCATTTTGAATTTTTATTTACTTTTGCCGAAACAAAGATTATGGCAAAACAAGGGCATCAAAAAGAGATAAAAAGAACGGTTTCACCGGCAAAACCAGCAAGGGGAAACTTGCGTGCAAGCAATGGTGGTTCTTTCTGGACCATCGAATTGGTCGTTTTGCTTTTATATCTTTTTACTGCTTTTTTTTCGCGTTTTGATGCCGTGGATGTGATGGGAAGCCAGTGGCTGTATGTTTCCGTTTTGAATGTTTTGGTGAGCATCTATCTGTTTGTAAACAAGCGGATATTGCCGAACAGTTACTTCAAATCGGGCCTGATGGCGATGTATCTTGCCTTCCTGCTCATTTGCGGACTTTCGTTTTTCGTGTCCTTCAACATCATCGAAAGCATGGTAGTCTATTCCCGATTGCTGATAGGTTTCATAGCCTTGCTGAACATCGTTTGCATCACCCACCACAACCCCAAGGCATTGCATGATTTGATTCTGTTCATTGGCCTCGTGGCCTTCATCCAATCAGTCTTCGTTCTGCTTAAATTCATCAGCAATTACCCTCAATATCCTAGCCTGAATGAAATCATCTACAACATAAAAGGCAACGTGGGAAACAAGAATGTCCTTGCCGCCAGCATCGTGATAAAGATTCCATTCGTGCTTTATGCCATCCATAAACTGGATGGTAATCGCAAGCTATTTTACTTGGCCACACTGCTCTTGAGCATCTGTGCCATTCTTATCCTCAATGCCAGAGCGTCATACATCAGTTTGTTTTTAGAACTGGTAGTTTATTTGGCCTTTGTCTCGATATTTTATTTAAAAGGCGAAGGGAAAAAAGCTGTACTTATAAACCTTGGAATGATTGCAGGTTGTTTCGTAGTTTCCATTCTGTTGTTTCAGTTGCTTTTCAAACCTATAGTTCATGAAAAAATCATTTCTGATGACGGATATGGAACCTTGGATGAAAGGATTTCTTCGATAGGACTGTCAAACGAAGGGAGTAGTGGACGGATACGATTATGGAATTCTGCGATTGATTTCATAAAGAAAAATCCAGTGCTTGGAGGAGGTTATGGAAACTGGAAAATCAATTCATATAACTATGAAAAGTATTGGCAGCCACGTTGGAGCTTTGGAGAGATTCATGTGCATAACGACTTTCTTGAGACTGCTGCCGATACTGGAATAGCAGGTGGTTTGATATACCTTTTCATTTTTATTTTGGTGTTCGTTTATGCTTTGAAACTTCTTCTTACCAAGCAGGTTTCCAATGAAATAAAGATGCTGATCATGGCTTCACTCTTGGCTTCGATTGCCTATTGTGTCGATGCATTTTTCAATTTTCCTTTTGAGATACCGAACATTCAAATCCTTCTTGTATTCATCATGGCCATAAATATCCATTATCATATTGAAACCAATCAAGCAGGCGTCAAAGAAAAAAATGGGAACATTTATTCGAATGCAATTTATGGAATCATCCTTGTTTCTGTTTTCTCGACATATATAAGTTTAAAGGTTTTCAGATCTTATGAAGTCCAATATAAAATATCGAAGGAGTGGCTTGGCAATACCGAGGATGTTGAATCGAAATTTACCTCAAAGGAAATAAATTCTCAATTGCCAACAATACCTAATATCAATGTTGCCACAATGCCGATGGCCTGCATCAAGGCCAGATATCTGATTAACGAGAAAAAATATGATGAAGCTCTTTCAATTTTAAATGCTGACAATGGATCTAATAACCTATTGCATTACTCGGATTACCTTAGAAGCGAAATTTCGTTGGCCTTAAATCAAAAGGACAGCGCATATTATCATGCAAAAGCCGCTTCATTGGCATGGCCAGCCAATCAGCAATACTATAAGTTTTATAGTGATATGGTTGCTGAAAGAAAGGACACCGTTGAATTGGAAAAAGCCTTTAACGAAATGAGTAAGCTAAACCCTATTCCTTTGTTCTATCTCGATTATTCTCAAAACTATTTTCTATGCACTGGCAATCAGGAAAAACGCATCGCTATAATTGAAGATGGACTGAAGAAATTTCCAAAGAATAAGAAATTGAATTTCCAAAAGAGCTTTTTAAAAGCATTAAATGAATATAAAAACAAAAACTATCGTTCCGCCATTGTGGAATATCAGAATGCATTGACTTTCCAGGCCGATGACAAGATATCGAAACAGACAATTGCCTATTCCTATTGCAATTTGAAAGAATTTGACAAAGCATTACCATACTTTACAGAATTGATCGATGGTAAAGCTTTTTCTAATGGGGAAATGGAATTTTATAGAGGAATATGTTATATCAATTTGAATGATCAGTCCAAGGCATGTTTGGATTTCAAGGCTGCAATCAATAAAGGTTATCCGGTAAATCCTGATTTGGTGAAAAGTTGCAAATAAGAGTTTATAGCAAGGATTTATAAAGGTTTCGGGTATTTTCCACCAACTTGGTGTAAGTGTATTTATTACTCACATGTTCCCAACCTTTTTCTCCCATTTGTTTTCTTATGTGATCATTTTCTATTAACCAAACCATACTGTTAGCAAAGCCATAAAGGCGATTAGGGCTTTCAAGAAGTGCTGTGACATTTGGCAAAACGATATTTTCTATCCCTCCCACATTGGTTGAAACTATTGGCTTGCTTGCGGCCTGAGCTTCAATCAAACTTACAGGAGTACCTTCATTCAAAGAAGTTAGTGCCACAACATCCAATCCGGCCATTGCAATATCTATTTCCCTTATCCATGAAGTAAAAGTAAGTGGAGCCTTCTTTTGGTTTATTGTAAAATCAACGAAATTTATTCCTCTGGCATTGGCCATTTGTTCAATCTTTTTTCTGTCCTCTCCATCACCAATAATAAAGGCCCGCACCTTTTTCGTAGTCCTTTTAAAAACGATTTCTAAGGCATCTATGAATAATTTATGATTCTTGATAGGAACTAGCCTACCGATGATACCTATGGCAACTTCGTCATCCTCCAATAAATATTTCGTTCTGAAATCCTGCCTTTTTTTATCCATGTTCAACTGAAATCTGTCGAGGTCGAAACCTAAAGGGATCACTGTTATCTTTTCGGGTTTACAAATCTTATAAGTCATGGATAACTCCATTTTTTGTTGGTCACTAATGGCAATGATGCGACTTGATTTAGATGCAAGATAACGTTCAATGGAAATGAACATCCTAGTTTTTATCGGATTAAAATAATTGTGAAATACATGTCCATGAAATGTATGAACGATAATGGGCACCTTGCACGAATGCGCAGCCAAACGCCCAACAGTGCCTGCTTTTGCAGCATGTGTATGAACGATATCCGGTTTGAAATCATGGATGATAGCCTTGATTTTTTGGTATGCTTTCCTATCTTGAATGGGGTTGATGCTTCGTTTCATTTCGGGAATGTGGACATATTCCAATCCCATTTGATTAATTATGAATTCTGAACTTTCTTCAGATTCCTCTTTTTCACCTGCTAATATCATGGTTTCAAATTCAGGCGCAAGATATTTTGAAAGATAACCAACATTATATGTCGGCCCGCCTAAATTAAGGCGATTGATTATTCTTAATATTTTTGGCATAAGTCTGCAAAAATACGGATATTAATACAGAATTTAAGATTTGTCTTTAATTAATATTTTGCTTAGGTTACGAAATATTTCTTATACCATTGCTGAAAAACAATCAATCCCCAAATTTGAGCATGCACCTCACCTGGGTCTTTGGAATAAATTTTTTGTCTTAGGCGCTTAATTTCAATAGGACTGAAGATTTTTTGTTCCTTGATAAAATCATCATTCAGTAAATCATCTTCAATCAAAGAACGTAAATCGTTTTGAATCCATCGAAGCAAAGGCACTTCAAAACCTTGTTTCTTTTTATTCTTTAACTCAAGAGGAAAGCAATCATCAAAGGCATCCTTGAGAATTCTTTTGCCGGTTTTAGAATTTATTTTGGATGATTCCGGAATTGCAAATGCGAATTCGACCAAGTGATAGTCAAGAAAGGGATTTCTTACTTCCAAGCCGTGAGCCATCGACATCATGTCTACTTTTGTAAGCATGTCATTAGGCAAAATCAGGTGAACATCGGAATATAGGACATCATTGAAATCAAGTTTCCTGTTGCCATCATTAAAATATTTAACGTAATCGGATTGTCTATCTTGAAATTCATTTCTATCGATATCATTCAACAGAAGTTTGGAGGCTTCAAGTGTATTGATAAACGAACACCAACGCCAATATCGTTCCTTTGAATCCATTTTTGCACCCAAGGCAAAACGATGCATCTGCCTGATGAGATTACCTGTTTTGGAATGTCTGGATTTCGGCAAGGTATGCAATAATGGTTCTGCCAATTTCAAATAATCAAGGTATTTTTTAGTCTGTAAATGCCACTCTGCCTTATGCTTGTTATATCCGGCAAACAATTCATCGGCACCATCCCCAGACAATGCCACTTTAATATGATCGCAAGTATATTTACTTAAAATATTCACAGCTATTGCAGAAGAATCAGCAAAAGGTTCATCGATATAATCAAGTATTTCGTTCAGGCTGCCAATCAAATCATCATTGGTCATATGAAAAGTGGTATGGTCTGTTTTGTGCATCTTCGCTACCACTTCTGCATCTTGGGATTCATCAAATTTCTTATCCCCTTTAAAACCTATGCAAAATGTTTTAAGGTTCGGAATTAATTTGGAAGCAATGGCAACCACAATGGTAGAATCTACACCACCGCTTAGGAATGCACCCAATGGAACATCTGAAACCATTCTTTTGCTAACCGATTCTTCCATCAAACCTCGAATAATTTGCTTTTGTTCATCATAATTCATCGGCGGATAATGATGAGGATGATAAGGGATTTTATAATATGCAACATCTGTAACCTCATTCTTGTGTATTTCAAGATAATGGCCAGGCATCAATTTCCTGACATTCTTTAATATCGAATGTGGGGCAGGAATATAATTCAATTGAAGGTAGATGTATAGCGACTCAAAGTCTATCTCCTTCTTGATCTCATAGGCCATGATGGCTTTCATTTCTGATGCAAAAATCAATTTATCCTTATCTTGATAAATCAACAATGGCTTCACCCCAATTCTATCTCTTGCAATAAACAGTTTCTCCAATTCCTTATCATAAATGGCAAAGGAAAAGAACCCATTTACCTTTTCCAAACAGGATGTTCCTTCCTGAATGAATAGGTAAAGTAATACCTCCGTATCGCTATGCGTCCTTAACGGTACGCCTTTATTTATAAGTGTTTGGCGATGTTCCTTAAAGTTAAAGAATTCTCCATTGAAGATTATCACATATCGCCCGGTATGGTCTGTAAAGGGTTGATTAGCGGCGGTTGTAGTATCGATTATTGCAAGCCGCCGATGACCTAGTGCAACTTGATGATGATGATAGACGCCTTCACCATCAGGTCCCCGCTTTGCCAATGTATCGCAGGATTTCTTTACCTTATCAAGAAATGATTTTCCTTCATCGTTAAAGGCAATGACCCCGGTAATTCCGCACATTATGGAAATTTGGATCTAACCAAATTAGATATGAATCACTTCCCCATAAGCATCGGCAGCTGCCTCCATTATAGCTTCCGACATGGTTGGGTGAGGATGGATGGCTTTGATGATTTCATGTCCGGTAGTCTCCAGTTTTCTCGCCACCACCACTTCAGCAATCATCTCCGTAACATTGGCACCGATGAAATGAGCACCAAGAAATTCTCCATACTTCGCATCAAAGATTACTTTTACAAAACCATCCTTTGCCCCAGCAGCACTTGCTTTGCCTGATGCCGAGAAAGGAAACTTCCCTATCTTCAATTCATATCCTGCTTCCTTGGCCTTCTTTTCAGTCATGCCCACCGAAGCAATTTCGGGAGAGCAATAGGTGCATCCTGGGATATTGCCATAGTCCAACGGTTCAGGGTTCTTGCCTGCAATCTTCTCCACACAAATTATGCCCTCTGCCGAACCCACATGAGCCAGAGCCGGACCAGGAGTGCAATCTCCGACGGCGTATATACCAGGAATATTTGTCTGATAAAATGCATTTACCATTATCTTGCCTGCATCGGTGATGATGCCGGTTTCTTCCAAACCGATGCCTTCCAGATTGGCGGTAATGCCCACAGCCGACAACACCACATCGGCTTCCACCACTTCCATTCCGGCTTTGGTCTTGATGTTTACCTTACAACCGGAACCGCTTGTATCCACCGACTCTACAGAAGAATCAAGCATCACATCGATGCCCTGTTTCTTGAAACTGCGAAGCAGCTGTTTCGATACATCATCATCTTCCAATGGCACGATGGCAGGCATAAACTCCACCAAGGTCACCTTTGTTCCGATGGCATTATAAAAATAGGCAAACTCCGAACCTATTGCTCCCGAACCCACCACCACCATCGACTTGGGTTGTTTTTCCATCGTCATTGCCTCACGGTAGCCGATGATCTTTTTGCCATCCTGCGGCAAGTTAGGCAACTGTCGAGACCTAGCTCCGGTGGCTATGATGATATTTTTGCTTTCATACACCGTCACTTTGCCATCGGCATCCGTCACCTGCACCTTCTTTCCCACCAGTTTGCCCGTACCTTGAATATGGTCTATCTTGTTTTTTTTGAACAAAAACTGAATCCCTTTGCTCATGCCGTCAGCCACATCACGCGACCGTTTAACGATGGCCTTGAAATCCGCCTCACCGCCATTCACCTTGATACCGTAGTCGGCGGCATGGGTAAGATATTCAAACACTTGCGCACTTTTCAGCAGCGCTTTGGTAGGTATGCAACCCCAATTCAGGCAGATGCCACCCAAGCGTTCTCGCTCCACCACTGCCGTTTTCAATCCCAATTGCGAAGCCCTGATGGCTGCCACATAACCTGCAGGTCCACTGCCGATAACTATTAAATCGTAATTCATGATGCTTTAGTTTTTTATTTATAAGACCGCAAAAATAACAAAAAAACATACAGCAATCCCCCTACCACTCCTAATTCCTAATTTATAATTCCTAACTCCTAACTCTTTTAAGGAGCCTATGGTTTCTTCTCGTCCCAGCTGCGTCCCGCTATCCGCTGTAGCCGCTGCCAGCCCTTTTCCGAAACCAAGCAGCGGGCTGCCGCTTCTATCGGGGCTAGTTTTGACGGCAGGTTGCTCGAAATGGCTTTTAAATTAAAAAGCGGCATTATTCATGCCGCTTTTTTGTTATTAATAAGTGAGTATTTATCAGATCTGACAGGATGAAAAACCTGTCAAGAGTATGGTTCAATTACATACCATTCTCAATCCGAGAGATTTGACTAATCGTCTCGTTTCCAAAAGACAGGTTTCTCCAAAATTTCTAAGCCTCATTAATTCAGATTCTTTATATTCAACAAGATTCAGGAGGGTCTTAATCTTTGCATTTCGGCATACATTCATTAGCCTTATCGAAATGTCACAATCTTCAACATTTGTCATTAATAGTTTATAAATTCTTTCATTTTGTATATCATCCAAATCGTTTAATCCGTCAATTCCTTTAAGCCCTTCCTCATATTTCAGTTTCTTCTTTTCTTTCTTTTTTAGATTTGTAATTTCTTCATCAGTTAAAAGAGAAAACATCCCAAGTTCAAGTCCAAGAGGTTTTAAAATATTTATTACCTCGTCTAATGATCCCTGACCAAAGTTTGGAATGTTTTTTAGATCATGAGTGGTAAATGAAACTAACTTTTCTAAGGTATAAATTCCTGCATAACGAAATCCATTTATCACTCTGAAAGAAAAACCCAAGTTTGCAATTTTTGTCATAAACAGGTTTCGATAATATTCATCCTTATTCATCTCATGTTCTGGCGGTACTATTATATTCTCAAGCTTTTCAGCAATAATAATTTTTAATTCAGCATCTTTTATCATGCTGTTCACATAAACTATTTTTCTTTCAAGTTCATTAAACCGCTCCGCATATTGTTCCTCCATTTTCTTCAAAGCATTCTTCTTTTCCATTTCTCTGATGATAGGAATTATATGTTTCAATCGCCTTTCAAATCTCCTAAGAGCCTTGTCAAAAATCCGATGAATTCCTATAGAGGATTGCTCATATTCTTTGCCAATATCCTCATAGCTTATTTTATCCAGAAGCACTTTTTTCATAATATCTATCTCTTTTTTTGATGCTATTAATTCCATAGTGGAGAGATTATGATTGGTAAATAATATAGAAATAAATCTTCTGTCATTTCTCAAATTTGTAGGGTTGCTAATCTCTTCTATTTCTATTCCATATCCTTCAATTTCCTTTTTAAGATACCATCTTTTGGCTTTTATATGTCCTTTTAATTTTATTTCTGTAAATATTCCTGATTTAACGATATGCTCCATTTCACGATGCTTTTTATTAAGGATTAATGCAGCCTCCTTGATTGTTACTATAGGTTCTTCGAGATTCTTTAAGCCCAATGCTTCATACACCGACGCCCTCGAAAAGAGCAGTATTCGTCCATCATCAGATAATGGTTTAGGCAAAATTCCATTTTTTACATAGCTCAACACCGTACGGCGAGAACAGGATAATAATTGCGCCACATTAATCTCTTGAGCCTTCGGATTTATTCTTTCTTGCCCATCGTTTCCTTCTAATGGTAATATTATTTCTTCCATAAATTAATTTTTTAGTGACGATAAATCCTGACAGGTTAGGCGCCTTTTTCTCGCGCCTTCCTGTAAGGTTTTAGATTTTACTGTTTTCATTTTGACTGCAATTAATTAATTTCAAGATGTAAAAATAGAAAAACAAACGGAACATTTCCAAATCCTACCCTCAAAACTCCCATTTCCCACCCTTCCCCCTTAAAAACACCCCCACCTTACATCAACTTTAAGCGATCGTGCATCAACTTTAGCCAGTCGTACTTCGTAGCCAACTGTATATCAATATTAGCCCACCGTACATCAATATTAGGCAGTCGTACTTCGATTTTAGCCAACCGTACATCAATATTAGGCGGTCGTACTTCGATTTTAGCCGACCGTACATCAATATTAGGCAGTCGTACTTCGATTTTAGTCAACCGTACATCAATATTAGGCAGTCGTACTTCGATTTTAGCCGACCGTACATCAATATTTGCCCACTGACTGTTAACGTTTTGTCACTGACAGTTAAAATTTTCTCACTGACAGTTAAAATTTCTCACTGTTTGTTAACACTCCATGCCCTTTTTCCTCCATCAAAAACACCAAAATCAAGATTTCCCAACCTTTATCCCTAATATCCCACCCACTAAAATTCCAAATCCAAAAGTATTTTGCCCAATAATTAGGTAACCATATAAACATCCCTAATTTTGCCGACTAATAATAACAAATAAAATGGACGCACACAAACAAACACACCTCGCAATGTTCAAGTCGGTCATAAAAATCTCCGACGACAACAACCCGATTGTCTCCACCCGCGCTGGTTATATGAGCGGCTTGGGACTTTTAAGAAACGTGGTCATTCAAATTGAAGCCTCCGAAGGCCCGCAAACTGCCGACACTACCGGTAGCACCTCCGACCGTAAAACCAAGTATCTCAAACTTGGCGATTCCTTCTACCACATCACCAGTGGTGCTGCCGGATATGCCGGATTCATCGAAAACGAAACCATGTTCAACAAATTTAACGTCACTCGTTCAGAAATTGAACACATAGGTTTCGATACCATCGCTGGCATCACCGACCAACTGATCCTTGATGTTACGGTACCTTCCCTCGTCACTCCCCTCCTAGATTGGGATATAAACGTAACCACCCTCGCCGACCTATCCCTTAAACTTCACGAATACAGAGATGAATATTCCGCTCCTCGCGATGCCATCATCGACCGTGAAACACAAACACAGGAAGTCCTGCCTCCACTCTATGTCGAAGGAATGAGAATCCTCGATAAGATTATGGATAAGGCAGCCGTAACGCTAAAGAAAACCCACGCCATTTGGTATGGTTCCTATCAGCATTCACGTTCCCTCATTGGTCCCAATCATCAGATAACTACCGTCAAAGGATTGGTCACCAGTTCCACCACAGGTCTTATCATCCCAAATCCTAAAGCGGTTTCATCAAATGGTCAAACCACCCAAGGCGACATCAATGGAAGTTACATATCTAGCCACTATCATCCCGGCGATTCATCCATTACCTACTCGGCAACAGGATTTACCCCAAAAACAACTCCCCTGTTCCACATCAAGCCCGGACAAACCATTCACACCGACATCACCCTCGACCCAATATAATATTTCGGTCAGCCTGATAAAACAAAAAGCCACGCTATATATATTATAGCGTGGTTTTTTATTTAAAGCCATTTCGAGGCAACCTGCCGTCAAATCTAGCCCCGATAGTAGCGGCAGCCCGCTGCTTTGTATCGGAATTGGGGATGCAGCGGCTACAGTGGATAGCGGGACGCACCTTGATACGAGAAGCGAACATAGGCTTCAAAAGAAAAAACCACCCTGGTGTGGAGTGGCTCGTATTTGTGATCAGTTGTTTTTGTCGCGTTTATGCAGTTCATCCCGAATCTTGGAGGCTTTTTCATAATTTTCCTCCTCTATGGCATTGTTCAGCAAATCGTTGAGTTCGGTGATGGTATAGGTGGCCAAGTCGGATTCGGAGAACTGTGGCTTGTCCAATTTGGCGGGCTTTTCAGTAAATTCCTCTTCCAGAGAGGTGCTCTCGTCGAGCACCACACCGGCTTGCGATAGGATGAATTCGTAGGTGTAGATGGGGCATTCAAAACGAACCGCTATGGCAATGGCATCGGAGGTGCGTGCATCTATTTCCTGTTCTTTGCCGTCTTTCTTGCAGATGAGCTTGGCGAAGAAAACGCCTTCCACCAGATTGTAAATGATGATTTCTGAAATCTCTATATCGAAGGATGTTGCAAAACTTTTGAATAGGTCGTGGGCCAAAGGTCGGCTAGGAGTCATCTTTTCTATCTCTATGGCAATGGCCTGTGCCTCAAAACCCCCAATGATGATGGGCAATCGACGCTTGCCACCCAACTCGCCAAGCACCAGGGCATAGGCACCAGATTGTGTCTGACTATAGGATAATCCAACGACTTCTAATCTGACCTTTTTCATTTAATTGTTAGATGCTTTTAATGCTTTCACGGCTGCAATCAACTTGGGCACCACTTCAAAAGCATCTCCCACAATGCCGTAATCGGCAGCCTTGAAGAAAGGAGCTTCAGGGTCTTTATTGATGACCACAATGCATTTTGATGAGCTGACACCAGCCAAATGCTGAATGGCTCCTGATATGCCGATGGCAATGTATAAATTCGGACTGATGGCAATGCCGGTTTGCCCAACATGCTCTGAATGGGGTCTCCAATCTGCATCAGAAACCGGTTTCGAACAGGCAGTGGCAGCACCCAAAAGTGTTGCCAATTCTTCTACCATTCCCCAGTTTTCAGGACCTTTAAGGCCTCGTCCACCAGAAACAACAAGTTCTGCATCAGGTAATGAAATCTTATCTGATGCACGGATGGTTTCCTTAACGACAGATTTAAAATCATGCTCGGCAAAAGTAGGAGCAAATGCTGCCACTTCGGCAGTTCCACCGGTTTCTACTACTTTATATGAATTGGCATTCAAGGATATGACTTTTATTGCAGATTTCAATTCAAGATGGGCAAAAGCCTTACCTGAATAGGCACCTTTCTTTACAATGAACTTATCGGAAATTTCAGGAAGCTCAACAGCACCGTCAGCAAAAGCGGCCTTTAACTTTACAGCCACTCTTGGTGCCAAACCTCGTCCGGCAAAGGAATTGGAGACAAGCACTACTGTTGCATTCTCTGCTGTAGCAGCTTGGCAGATGGCAGATGCATAGGCTTGCGAATTGAATTCATTTGCACGATTATCAGAAACATTCAATACTTTTGAAACACCATATTTCCCAAGGCTTGCAAGAGTTTCATCGCTTACATTTCCTATCGAAACAGCTGCTAGAGTGGTGTTTAATTTATCGGCTATCACTTTGCCATAAGACAGCAACTCGAAAGTGGCTTTCTTGAACTGGCCACCGGTATTTTCTACATAAACTAATACTGACATACTTGTTAAATTTTAAAATGAATACTAAAAAACTTTTGCTTCGGTATGAAGCAATTCTATCAATTGTTCGGCATTGTCGGGAGCAACCAATTTCACCTGGCCACGTGGCTTTGGCGAATCGAAGTTGATGACTTCCTGTAATGCATCTACAGCAATAGCTTCAACCACATTCAATGGCTTGGTGCGGGCAGACATGATGCCTCGCATGTTTGGAATCTTTGGTTCGGCCATGCCTTCAGAAGCACCAATGACTAATGGCATAGAGACGGCAATGACTTCCTTGCCACCTTCTATTTCTCGCTCTATGGTGGCTGTTGTGCCATCGATGGTCAATTTTTTTGCAATAGCCACAGATGGAATTCCCAATAATTCAGCTATCATGGATGGAACCTGTCCGCCATTGTAATCGATGGATTCCCGCCCTGCTATTATCAAATCATAATTCTGATCCTTGGCAACGGCTGCTATTTGAGTGGCAACAAAATACCCATCTCTCGGCAATGCATTTACCCGAATGGCATCTGTAGCGCCTATTGCCAAAGCCTTGCGGATAGTGGGTTCTGTCGAAACATCACCTACATTGATGACCGTAACGGTTCCACCATTGCCTTCTGTCAATTCGATGGCTCTTGCCAATGCAATTTCATCGCTGGGATTGATAATGAACTGAACACCTGTTGAATTAAACTTGGTGTTGTTGTCAATAAAACTGATTTTTGTCGTGGTATCAGGAACGTTGCTTATACAAACTAATATTTTCATGCTAATTTTGTGCGTTCAAAAATTTCTAAGGGTGCAAAGTTAGTTAATTGAAATAAAATAAAAAATCGAATGACAAATAATCGGCTTGAACAGCTTAAAACATTCCTGCAAGAGGAGCCCAATGATCCTTTTTTGCACTATTCCATAGCTTTGGAATATCTTAAACTTGATGAAGACCAGAAGGCATTGAAAATATTTGAAAACCTGATGAATAAACAGCCGGAATACCTGCCTACCTATTATCATTTGGGCAAATTATATGAAAAGCTGCTTAATACTGAAGAAGCCATTAAAACTTATGAAAAAGGAATCCTTCTTGCCAGAAAGCAACAAAACAAACGAACTTTCAGGGAGCTTAATGAGGCTTTGAATAATTTGAGGTCCGATATTTAACAATGAAAAGTAAATCGTGATCATCTTTTAAAACAATTTGTTTATTCATTTTCGGATGACTGATTTGATTTTAGATTTGATAAATAATTAATAAATATCCCGATTTCATAACTGAAAACGCCCTTTTTCAACGAGAAAAGGAGACAACACAGACATTAACCTCCTGCTAATCTTAATTGGGAGTGGACTAATCTTAATTGCGTGGCAGCTAATCTTAATTAGGTGGCAGCTAATCTTAATTAGGTGGCTGCTAATTTGAATTAGATGGCAGCTATTCTTAATTGTGTGGTAGCTAATCTTAATTAGGTGGCTGCTAATTTGAATTAGATGGCAGCTATTCTTAATTGTGTGGTGGCTAATCTTAATTAGGAGGCATCAAATCTTAATTAGCTGGATGCTAATCTTAATTGGGAGGAAGCAAATCTTAATTGGGATTGCTATGGCACTCATTATTTTCCTGCAAATGATAATTTCGCCGCAATGGAACCAATGAAAGTGTCGGGGTTTAGTTTTATCAGGAATACCGTAAAGTACGATTATCCTGTGGTGGAGGCCATTACTTCCATTTTGCCGCTTTGCGATGAGTTCGTCTTGGCATTAGGGAATTCTGATGATGAAACCGAGGCGCTCATCACTTCCATCAACTCGCCCAAGATGAAGATTATTCATACAGTTTGGGATGAGACCTTGCGAGAAGGCGGTCGTGTTTTGGCTGATGAAACAAACAAGGCCTTTGATGCCGTTGCTGCCGATTCGGACTGGGCTTTTTATATCCAAGCCGATGAAATCATCCATGAGAAATATTTAGCAGAGATAAAAAGCAAGATGCTATTATATAAGGATGATAAAAATGTGGAAGGCCTTTTATTTAATTACAAACATTTTTATGGTTCGTATGATTATGTCGGCGATTCGAGGCGTTGGTATCGCAAGGAAGTTAGAGTCATCCGGAACAATAAATCCATCCGTTCTTATCGCGATGCCATGGGTTTCAGATTGAATGACCGAAAGCTAAATGTGAAACCAATCGAGGCCAGTGTATATCATTATGGTTGGGTGAAGCCGCCTGAACAGCAGCAAGCCAAGCAGCAATATTTTCATTCTTTGTGGCATGATGAGCAGAAGGTGCAAAGGATGGTAGGCACGGCTTCCGAATTTGATTATTCTCAAATCGATTCCTTGGCATTGTTCACCGAAACGCATCCTCAAGTGATGCAAAAAAGAATAGCCGAAAAGAATTGGTCCTTTGATTTTGATCCGACAAAAAAGAAACTGTCATTAAAAAACAAGTTGCTCCATTCAATAGAAAAGGCCACCGGATGGAAGCCTGGCGAATACAGGAATTATAAAATCATCAGATAAAATATCGATGGTTGAGTCTTGAATTACCATTTATCAATTCAAAATACAACGATTAATGCTTGAGTGTGGCTGAAATCTTGATGCGAAGCCCCAAATTTTACTAGTGGGAACCCGATTTCTGTTAGCAGAAACTCGATTTCCACTAGCAGGAACCCAATTCCTGTTAGCAGAAACCAAAGTTCTACTAGTAGAAATCGGACTTCCACTAGTAGAAACTCAATTTCCACTAGTGGAAGTCCGATTTCCACTAGTGGAAACCCGATTCCCACTGTGCGTTTTCATAAATTCGGTAGTGAATTTCTTAAAATCACTAGGGTATGTCCAAACAACTGTGTCATTTTACATTACGGTTTAGACATTCTATCGGCAAATTTAATATTTAAATGGGAAACGATCATTTTCCAGTTATAGATTCCTCCTACCCAATCCTTTTTAAGATTAATATATACCAGGT
>CAIWCG010000072.1 GCA_903911135.1 uncultured Bacteroidota bacterium | reverse complement strand
GGATGCAGCGGCTACAGCGGATAGCGGGACGTAGATGGGACGAGAAGAGGGCATAGGCTCCTTATTGAAATTATAAATGATGAATTAGGAATTATAAATGTGGAGCAGGGGATTGAATTGGGTAGTTTTCAATAAAAAATTATCGGGTCTGTTAGGAATATAAAATACTTTTGCTACATTTGCAGCCCCAAATAAGGAATAAAAATCTAATAATTATAAAAATGTACGCAATTGTAAACATAGCAGGACAGCAGTTCAAAGTTGAAAAAGACATGAGTTTGTTTGTTCACAGGTTAGAAGGAAATGAAGGAGATAAACTGACTTTTGATGATGTCTATCTGGTTGATAATGAAGGTAAGGTTAAGGTTGGAACTCCAACAGTAAAGAATGCTTCCGTATCGGCAACCATAGTGGAACATGCCAAGGGCGATAAGGTGATCATCTTCAAGAAAAAACGTAGAAAAGGATACCAGAAAAGAACTGGTCATCGTCAGCAATTCACCAAAATCATGGTGAACGAAATTAAAGGTTAATTTGTAAAAATCATTAAAATAAATAGAAAATGGCACATAAAAAAGGAGCGGGTAGCTCGTCAAACGGTAGAGAATCGCATAGTAAACGTTTAGGCATCAAGATTTATGGCAATCACATTGTGAGAGCCGGTAACATCATCGTCCGTCAACGTGGAACCGTTCATCATCCAGGTGTAAATGTAGGCATGGGAAAAGACCATACCATTTTTGCATTGGTAGATGGAAGGGTGAAATATCAAAAGAAATCCGACAATCGTTCTTGGGTATCTGTGGTACCTCATGAAGAAACTGCTACGGCATAATTTATCTTTTAATTAAAAGGAAAGCCCTCTGATAAAACTATCAGAGGGCTTTCTTATTTTTATTCGGTTTGTGATCGGCGAATTAACTGTTCAGCATGACAGGCATTACCAACATGAGGATATCCTCGTCGTTATTGCGTTCATTGGGTGCTTCGAGCAATAAACCGGCTCTGTTTGATGTGGACATCTCTATCAACACTTCGGCAGTGCTTAAGTTGTTGAGCATATCCAACAGAAATCTTGCATTGAAACCTATTTCCATGTCTTCGCCGACATAGCTGCAACTCATTCGCTCTACCGCTGCGTTGGCAAAATCCAAGTCTTCGGCAGATACCTGTAGTTCGCTGCCAGTAATCTTTAATCTTACCTGGTGGGTGGATTTATTTGAGAAAATGGCTACACGTCTTATGGAATTCAAGAATGAAATCCTGTCGACGGTAAGCTTGTTTGGGTTTTCCTGGGGTATTACCGCCTCATAGTTAGGATACCTTCCATCAATCAACCTGCATATCAGGGAAATGTTATTGAAAGAGAAGAACGCATTGGAGTTGTTATAGTCAATGTTCACTTTGGTGTCTTCCAAAGGCAATGTGTTTTTCAAAAGGTTCAATGGTTTCTTTGGAAGTATGAATGAGGTCTCCACTTCCGACTTCAGGTCGTTCCTTCTATAACGTACCAACTTGTGGGCATCGGTTGCCACGAAGGTAATGTTATCCAGTCCTAACTGAAAGAACACTCCTGTCATCACAGGGCGCAATTCATCGTTGCCGGTGGCAAATACCGTTTTGCTGATGGCATCTGCCAATACCTTGGTAGGCATTTCTATCGTCTTGCTGTCCTCTATTATCGGGATTCTTGGGAACTCTTCTCCGTCTTGGCCAGTCAGGTTATACTTACCATAATCCGAGCTTAACTCAATGGCAAAGTCTTCTGCCTTGAAGGTGAATGTCAATGGTTGCTCTGGGAAGGTTTTCAATGTATCGAGCAATATTCTTGCTGGAATGGCAATCTTTCCGTTCTCTCTGGCCTCTATGTTCATCTTGGTGGTCATGGTGGTTTCCAAATCGGAGGCTGATATCGTCAAGGTACCATCCGTTATGTCGAAAAGAAAGTTTTCCAAGATGGGAAGTGGCGTATTGGTATTCAAAACCCCACTTATGCTTTGCAGGTTCTTCAATAACGACCCGCTGGATACAATGAATTTCATGTTTTTATTATTTATTAAGGTTGCAAAGATAATTTATATTATCTAAATCAAGAATGAATTCTTATAATTTTATGTTTTTGGCTTATTAACCGAACTTTTCTTGAAGTAATCATACGACACCATTATCGGATCAAAGATGAAATGTTGAATAACCACAAAGTCTTTCCCGTTATTTATCAATGCAAACATCCTGTCCACATCGTAAATTATGTGTTTGCCATATTCATCCTCCATGAGCGAATCCTTTTTGTTCACCATCTTCAAGTAGGCCCTGATTTCATCCTTGTTTCCCTTCGTATCGGTGATGGTGATTACAGAAAGAGGCTTTGTTTTCAGCACCGAATCCCGTGTTTCTTTGGTCACCCCATCTGCAAATCCCTCAAAGTTGACATGTTTGAACAAACCCACATATCGTCCTACTCTGGCCGTATCCGTTATTGGCGCTTCGCCCACTTGACTTACCGTAAAGGTCTTTGGAATCACCTCAAACGAATGCTTTTTGTCCACCACCGGATACTCCACCTTGATGCTCGCCATCTCTTCTTGATTATAGTTGAATATGGTCCTATCCCTCCAAGCCATTTCGTTGGTAAAATACCTTGTGGTCAGATAACCATTGAACCCTGGTATGTAAGTAACGAATGGCGTGCTCGAATTCTCAATCATCATGAACGTACCCATGTTATCCGCCGTAGAACCCCCAACATAGTACGTCTTTATCAGCTTGTCTTTTACATAAATCTCCACCTTGGTGCTCGCCACCGCCAATGCTTTTATCACATTGTTATAGCCCGCCTTCGAAACCGGCGTTCTCACGTCCACATTATGTATCGTTTCCAGCAGATTATCCATTTCATCCTTCCTGGCGGCATATTTGCCGTTCACCGTCCACATGCCTGGCCCCTCTTTGGTCAGCGTTACTTGTGCAGGGCTCTTATCTGCCATAAAAATCTTGGTTATTGCCGCCGTATCCTTCACCGCAAAATCCTTCAACTCATCCTTGATGGTGCTCTTTCGGTTGGTAAAAACCAACACCCCAGCCGTTATGGCCAGCAGCAGAAACACTATCACATAAACCCTGTTCTTATTCATCCTAAGCGCATTTATTTTTAATTGAGGGCGAAGTTAAATAATTATAACCAGATTCCTTATTCTTTCAATAGCATCATGGCTTGAAAAGAAGCTATTATGATATTGAAATTTTTGATGATGATACCATATATATAGGTATTGATTATTGATAATGATGCTTGATAATGCCCCGAAAGGATTTCTTTTTTGCCCGTCAAGACTTCTTTTTTGTCCGTCAAGACTTCTTTTTTGCTCGTCAAGACTTCTTTTTTGCTCGTCAAGACTTCTTTTTTGCTCATCAAGACTTCTTTTTTGCCCGTCAAGACTTCTTTTTTGTCCGTCAAGACTTCTTTTTTGCCCGTCAAGACTTCTTTTTTTCCAAACAAGACTTCTTTTTTCTGTGCTTTTAAGGTGGTTTTGGTCAATCTCAAGCTGAAACTTGCCAAAAGGGGATATTTAGCAATCATAAAAAAACTTAAATCATCAATAATGATGACTATATATAATGAATGACGGTTTTCTTTATTCATGATGCTTTTATAATTTCGTCCACAGCAGTGGCGAACTCATAAAAGCATCATCGAACGGATGGATAAAATGCTTGTTTTTTAGGGTTTGAAGATGGTTAGGTAGATTAAAACTAGGGCTGCCACCGTCATCAATGCCAAGGCGGAGAAACCTAAGATGTTGGAGAGCCTATTGTTGGTGAATTCGCCCATTATCTTCTTGTTATTCGAGATGTGGAGTATCATGGCGATGAGAACGGGGGCTGAAAGGCCGTATAAAATGGCGGAATATATCAATGCCTGTATGGGTGTGATGCCGATGTAGTTCAGCGAGAGGCCAAGGATGAGCGATATGGCGAGGATGGAGTAGAATGGACGGGCTTCGTAGAAGGTTTTGTCGAGACCCTCTTTCCATCCGAAGGTTTGGCAGAAGATATAGGATAAAGAGCCGCTCAAAACGGGTATAGCGAGAAACCCTGTGCCTATAACGCCTACGGCAAAGAGCAAATAGGCTGCCCTGCCGGCTAAAGGCTTTAGGGCTTGGGCGGCTTGCTCTACGGTATCTATCTGATGGATGCCGCCTTTGAACAAAACGGTGCCTGTGGTGAGGATAATGAAAAACATGACGAGGTTGGAAAAGAGCATCCCGAAGTCCACGTCTTTCTTCATTTCCCTAATGATGTTGTGGTTGACCATAAGCTGGTACTTTTTCTGTTTCATCTTCTCCACTTCCATGGTAGTCTGCCAGAAAAAGAGGTATGGCGAAATGGTAGTTCCCAATATGCCAACCAAAATGCTGATAAAGGTAATGTCGAAATGGATAGTGGGAACGAATGTGGCCTTAAGGATTTCCAATAAGTCCTGATGATAGAGGAAAGGAACGATAACATAAACCAATAACACGATGCACAAGTACTTTAATGCCGCTGCAAGTTTCTGATAGGGCAAATAGATGATGGCCACCAGCAATATGATGGTGAACACGACGGAAAAGAAGGTGGCATCGATGGTAGGGAAGAGTAGATTTCCTACAGCACCCATCCCTGCGATGTCCGCACCTATGTTTAATACGATAGCAGGAAAGCTAAAGAGCAACATCAAATATAAAATGGGGCGAGGATAATGCTTTTTGAGCGTACCGGTAAGTCCTTCACTGGTAACGATACCTATTCGGGCACACATCTCTTGTATTGCAGCCATCAAAGGAAAGGTAATCAAGGCTGTCCAAAGGGTAGTGAGGCCATAAGCTGCCCCAGCCTGCGAATAAGTTGCTATCCCCGACGGATCGTCATCGCTGCTGCCAGTTATCAAACCAGGACCAAGCTTTTTCCAATAGATAAGGAGCTTATAACGAATTTTTCTAGGGGAAATAATATTCATGCGGCAAAATTAACCTTTTAAATGGAGCAGAAGAAGATTTCTTAATGACTTCATGGAAATAATATAAATTTGCGGCAGATAAAAATCAGATAAACATGTTCGACAATTTAAGCGAGAAACTGGAGAGAGCCCTAAAAACATTAAAGGGTCAAGGAAAAATAAGTGAGATTAACGTGGCAGAGACCATCAAGGAAGTAAGAAAAGCCTTGTTGGATGCCGACGTTAACTACAAGGTGGCAAAAACCTTTACGGATACCGTAAAAGAGAAAGCCTTGGGACAAAATGTATTGACCTCCGTGTCGCCAGGTCAGTTGTTGGTGAAGATAACTCATGATGAACTCACACAACTGATGGGTGGCCAGGCAGAAGAGATTGACTTGAAGGGAAATCCGGCTGTCATCCTCATGTCTGGTCTTCAGGGTTCGGGTAAAACCACTTTGTCCGGCAAGCTTGCATTCTATCTGAAGAACAAAAAGGGTAAGTCCGTTATGTTGGTGGCTTGCGATGTCTATAGACCGGCTGCCATTAACCAGCTTACGGTTCTTGGCGAACAGATTGGAGTTTCGGTTTATTCGGAATTGGAGAACAAGAACCCTATTCAGATTGCCCAGAATGCAATTCGCAAGGCCAAGGAAAGTGGAAATAATGTGGTTATCATAGATACTGCCGGTCGTTTGGCAATAGATGAGCAGATGATGAGTGAAATAGTTGCCATCAAGAAGGCCATCAATCCCAACGAGATATTGTTTGTTGTGGATGCCATGACAGGACAAGATGCCGTGAACACTGCAAAGACTTTCAACGACAGACTTGATTTCAGTGGCGTAGTGCTTACCAAGATGGATGGCGATACACGTGGTGGAGCTGCATTGTCCATCAAGTCGGTGGTGAGCAAACCCATCAAGTTTGTAGGTACGGGTGAAAAACTGGAAGCGCTGGATGTCTTTTATCCGGAACGTATGGCTGACAGGATATTGGGAATGGGCGACATCGTATCGTTGGTGGAGCGGGCCCAATCGGTGTATGATGACGAGTCGGCAAAGAAGCTGGAGCGCAAGATTGCCAAGAACGAATTGACATTTAATGATATGCTGGAGCAGTTCGGATATGTGAAGAAGATGGGAAACCTCAAGGAAATAGCTTCTATGATTCCTGGCATTGGAAAACAAATCAAGGATGTCGATTTCAGCGATGAAAACTTCAAGCCCATGATTGCCATCATCAATTCCATGACTCCCGCCGAACGCGACTGCAAGGTGAAGCTCGATGGAAACCGCAAGAACAGGATAGCCAGAGGCAGTGGCCGAAGCATGCAAGAAATCAATCAGCTGATACAACGTTTCGACTATATTAGAAATCAGTTGAAGGCACAAGTAAGCCCTGCTGCAATGAAGAAGATGCAGAGCATGATGCCGAAACGATAGTTCCATACCTATAATATAACTGATGGAGCTGATCAACGGAAAGGAAGTAGCCGCTTTATTGAAGGACAAGATTGCCTTGCAGGTGCTTGAGATGAAGGAAAATGGTGGGAAGGTTCCACATCTTGCCGCCATCTTGGTGGGCGAAAACGGTGCTTCCGAAACCTATGTGGCCAATAAGGTAAAGGCTTGCGAACAGGTAGGTTTCGATTCTTCCTTGTTCCGTTTTGCCAACGACATCTCCGAAAAAACGCTTCTCGAAAAGATTCAAGAAATAAACGATGACGACAACATAGACGGCTTCATCGTGCAACTTCCTTTGCCCAAGCACATAGCTGTCGACAAGATCATCAATGCCATCAAACCATCCAAGGATGTAGATGGCTTTCATCCCGAAAACACAGGCCGAATGGTGAAGAACCTGCCTTGCTACATTGCTGCCACACCTTTCGGCATACTCAAACTCATCGAACATTACAACATAGAAACCAAGGGCAAACACTGTGTGGTGATAGGCCGAAGCAACATTGTAGGGTCACCCATGAGCATACTTATGGCACGTGATGGAAACCCTGGCAACTGCACCGTTACGCTTTGCCATTCCCGCACACAAAACCTCCGTCAGTTTACGCTGATGGCCGATATCATCATCGTGGCTTTGGGCAAGCCGGGATTCCTTACCCACGATATGGTGAAGGAAGGTGCCGTGGTGATAGACGTGGGGCTTACCCGCATCGAAGACTCCAGCAAGAAGACCGGTTTTGCCCTCAAGGGCGATGTGGAATACGACCAGGTGGCTCCAAAATGTTCCTTCATCACACCTGTTCCGGGTGGGGTAGGGCCGATGACCATTGTGGCCTTGCTCGAAAATACACTCAAAGCAGCCCGCAAGGAGGTTTATAACTAATATAAACTACAACCCCCACTTTTTGATACCATGATAACTCCGCAGACGGAAGCAATTATGGTATCCAAAATGATGAATAAAATATAGACCAACCAAAAACTTGGGGTAGTGGTTTTTCCATTGATGATATCAACAGAAGCAATGATTCCTGCCTCAATCCACTTATTACCGATTAATGAATTATTGAATGTGCGACCTTATTAGTTTATAAGTTCTTTTTAAACCGCTATAGTAAAACTCCGTTTTAATGATTCCTACATGCGCCTTCAAATAAAAATACCCACTATCAGGAAGAGATTGGTCAAAACTGTTATCGAAGTGATATTTATATACATTAGTATAGGTAGTATTGTCAATTTGATAGCTGGGGTAAAAAAAATTATTGCTTCCCAATACCAAAACTCCATTATCCGAATAGCATAAAAAATCTGGAAAGTATCCATTGCTCCATGATTGCATTTGATTAAGTACATAAATGTTGTTCCCTTGCAAATAATATTCATATTGGAGTTTTGATACCGTTGTTGAGTTATATGCATATTTTATGAAATATTCACATTGCCCTTGTCCAGGGGTAAATGGTCCTTCATAAAAAGTTAAATAAGGCATCAATGGTTCAATCAAATAACTGGAGTCATAAGAATTGCTCAAGGAGTCCAAGTATATCCAATAGCTTCCATTGTTGAACAAAAAACTGTTAAGAAGAAATGTATCAATAGTATTGGTATAAGTTGGAGCGCACGGATGGCTTTTACTGCTGTTATCCGGTATAGTAGTGGCTTTATTGCATCCGAACAACAGGATTATAAAAAAATCAAAAGTGATTATTCTTAAAGACAATTTCATCCTTGGAATTTTATATCGATGCAAAATTACAAAAAATAATTCTATTGCCAGATGTCATTTAAATAAATACTTCCCCACGTTTCCCTACTTTTGTATCTCGAAACAAAAACGCTTTTAAAAATTAAACCTTAAAAATTATGAATTTAAAACCACGTGATGCTAACGGATTTATGGTGGATGAGGCGAGGGTGATTACCATTTCTGTCAAGGACATGACTCAAATAAAAATGGCCGAAGAACTGGAAATGAACTTCAACACTTTTGAAGGGCATCTGAAAATAATCTACGACATGCTGCGGATTCATACCATCAATGCCTTGGCTGCCTATGCCATCAGGATGGGATATGCCGTGTGAGACATTGCCAAGGCTTTTGCGCTCAAAAAAACTTTATTTTCCATAAACCCCTGATTGGGGGTATCAATGCAGACAAATAATTTGCTATTTTGCCTCGTGAACAGAGCGGAGCAAATTTCATTTCCATTTTTTCCAAAAGCCCACAAGGTCTCGGGTACCAGTTTTTGGGATTCCTCTTTTCTTGGAAAAGCCCTTGTAAGTACTTTTTGGTGGTCTCTCATCCTTCGGAAGAATACAGGCCCCACTTTTTGGTATGCTCTCATCCTTCGGAAGAATACAGGCAGTACTTTTTGGTATGATCTCATCCTGAGGAGGTATTCGGGCATTACTTTTTACCCCGTTCTCATCCATCAGAGAGGGCTAAAAAGTAACGACTGGGCCTCTCTAATGCCATTTTTTGGTCAAAAAAACATTTACTTGAATAGAATAATCAATAAGCAATTGTAAATTCATAATATCAATAAAATTATAAAAAAAATAAATACCAATGATAATAGTAAGACAGAAACCGGAAACAAATGATCAGAGAAATAGTTTTCTAAATGACAACAAGGTAAGGAAAAACACGGCTTTGGTGGTAGACATTTATTCGACCGCTACCAGCACCACTTTGGACACGATGGCATCCAATTATGCCACCGAAGTAACCTTGTTGAACAATTTGGCTGCCCCAAAAGTGCAGGCAAATGTAAACCAGAACTATTTTGAAGAGGTGGCTCGCAATTCTGCATCACAGTTCTACCAGGTGTTCAACTTTGGAGTGAAAAGATTCATCAGTCCTACCTTCCTGACGACTCTGTATAGAGCATCAGACAGAGCCTATTACGGACAACCGGTGAGCAATGGCAACGTGCCAAGATTGGATTCCCTGACAAAAGTGAAGACCTTTCTATTGCAGATAATCAATGGCGATGCCAACCGTGTAACTGCTGGTGGAGCAGCCATGGCCAACCCATCGAAGGCGGACATCGTTTCCATCAACACGGCCTTGTTGCTGAAAATTGCTTTGGCCAATTCGGCAGAACAGGCATACATAGACCAACTGATAGTGGTGGCGGCATTGAATGTAGATGCCGACATTTTGATAGAGCGGATGATGAGCGAAGGGGAGACCTATTATGTAGGTGTGGCTGATGCAACCAAAAGAAATTATCTGAAGCTGTGGGGATATAAATATTATTCGATAGGGAGTGGTGCCGACATCACGTTTACCGTTCTCGACTCCATCACCTTATTGCCTGTAGATGAAGCCACAGCCCAGATAGATGCCAATGGAGACAAGGGCACCGGAGGAGCGGATGGCATCATTGTTTTAAGTACCACCATCATAGATGCAGCCGTTGCAAACATTGAAGCTCCGCTTTACAATAGCCTGGCTTTTCCTTTGGTGATCATAGATAAAAGCGTATCGGCCTACACCATTCATCTGGTGAAGATATTGCCGATATAAAACCAAAAAGTTCCTTGCTTATTGCTTTATGATTTTACCTCTTGTCGTTTCTGAATCATTGGTAATTTCATAAAAATAGATACCACTGCTCCAGTTGGAAATGTTGATGTGGGTGTCTTGGTTTTTTATGAATTGAGAATAAATTTCATTCCCCAACAAATCGGTGATGACAACGTGTTGATTTGCTGCAAGATTGGAAATATGAATGTTCAACAAATCGTTGGCAGGGTTGGGATATATCTTTAAGGAATTATCCAAAAAGTGGGGGTTGTACGAAGTAGCCAGATGATAAGGCATGACGGAATAGGCGAACCATTGATACCCCACCAAGCTGATGTACTGCACCCAGTTTCCGGTTTCGTTGGCAAGATAAGTCTGGAGGTCGGTATATGGCAAGAGCACATTATGAGTGGAGAGCCAAGGCCCCATGAAAGAAGTCTCGGCAGAAAATATGGTGATGACCTTGGTAGGCAAGTTTCTGGCAGCGATGAATTGCAAGCGTTGCTGTATATAACTGTATAGGGAAGAATAATTGCTGATGTAATCATGCAACAGAATCCTGTCCACCGTATTGGCAATGGTGATGGCTTGTCCTTGATTGAACCAGCCAACATACGCTTCGCTGAAGACGCCTATCAGGTTGCCGATGGAATCAACTTGGCGAATGAGAATTTTGTAAAAGCTGAAGGCACCGGAAGTATCGCAACTGTAGCCACCAGGCTGCAGATAGGTGGTGCAGTAATAGTTTCCGGAAGATACCGAAGTGGTGTTCCAGAACTCAAACTCTATATTATATACATCGAATTTCTGCAAGGGGTTGCTATGCTGCTGATTGTAGATTTGGATGACGTTGTTGAAGAAGAAAAAGTTTTCTCCGATAGCGCCAACTTGAGTGATTCCGTAGGTTTGCTTTGCGCGTTGTATGAAGTTTGCCAACACCGTGCAGGTAGCCGAATTGGTGAGGTTATAGGTTACGTGTATCGGCCAAAGGTCGTATAGCGCAAGGTAGTTGAACCCGTTGTCGTGAGCATAATGCAACAGACTGTCTTCACTGTTCGTGTTGCCAAGTATGTTGCTGAATCCATCGACATAAAGGCCTTTTACGGATTGGGCCTGCATCTTTATCGAAGACATAAGGATGAAGGAAATGGTGATTAGGAGTACGAATTTTTTCATGGCTTATAATTTTGTTTGGGTGGTAAAATTAGGAATAATATCTTTAAGGCACTACTATTTATTGGAATATATAATATAGGTAGCATGATTTTATGAGAGAGCCAGTCCTTAAAACGATTTTATTCTATTCAATGCCTATCTTTGCCGACCATATAAAACGATGAATACCACCACCTACCAAACTGTTTCGCTTCCCGTTATGGAAACCTTTTATTCCATTCAGGGAGAGGGTGCCAACGCAGGCAAGGCTGCCTATTTCATTCGGCTTGCAGGCTGTGATGTAGGCTGCCATTGGTGCGATGTAAAGGATTCTTGGGACATCGCGAAACACCCTTTGATAAGCATAGAAGAACTGGTGGCTGGTGCCATGAAACATCCTTCCAGAAATGTCATCATCACTGGTGGCGAACCTTTGCAGCATGATTTGAATGCCTTGTGCTGGGCTCTCGCCACAAATGGTTTCAATATTTGGTTGGAAACTTCAGGAGCCTTTCCTTTGTCGGGGGAGTTCGATTGGATTTGCCTGTCTCCCAAGAAATTCAAGACTCCCTTGGACGAAGTTTATGCATTGGCCGATGAATTGAAGGTAGTTGTTTTTAACAAGACCGATTTTAAATGGGCAGAAGAGAATGCCAAAAAGGTGAAGCCGGGTTGCAGGTTATATTTACAGCCCGAATGGGACCAAAAGGAAACCGTTCTTCCGCTGGTTATAGACTATGTAAAGGCGCATCCGCAGTGGAGCATTTCCTTGCAGAACCATAAATATATCCATGTGCCATAAGATTTTTTCAAACCTTATATGAAACCGATAAAAAGTATATTGTTCCTTTTTTTGATGCTAAGTCTGGCGCAGGTTTATGGTCAGGATAAATCATTCTACACCACCAAATCTTCCAAGGCGAAGAAAGCCTTTGATGCGGCCTTGCATTTCATGGACAATCGCCAAGGAGAAGAAGCCAAGAAAGAACTCAACAAGGCGATAAGGGCAGATGAGAATTTCATAGAAGCCCATCTTTTGTTGGCGCAGTTAAGTTATGATTTGGATGAGATAACCGAATCCATCAATGAATATAGAAAGGCGATAAAGATCAATCCCGATTTTGAACCGCGAGCCTATTACGGTCTTGCGCTTTCCCTCATGAGCATGGGCAACTATGAAGAGGCGAAAGAAAACCTGACCACTTGTTTGCAGTATTCTACCATCAATGCAAAGACGAAGGAGCTGGCACAGGAATATATGAACAACATGGATTTTGCCATCTGGTCCATCAAGCATCCGGTGCCTTTCCATCCCGTTGATTTGGGCGACAGCGTCAACTCGAAGAACGAAGAATATTTCCCTTCCATCACTGCCGATGATCAGACACTTTTCTTTACTAGACAATCGCCCAGAGCATCCAATTCGCCTATGATAGATGTAATTTATGATGAGGACATTTATTTCAGCCAACGGAACAATGGCATCTGGGGAAAGGCCGAGAATGTGGGGAAAACCATCAATACTTATAGGAATGAGGGAGCGGTGTGCATCTCTGCCGACGGACAAACGATGCTGTTTGTGGCTTGCGACAGAGAGGATGGCTTAGGAAGTTGTGACCTCTATATCTCGAAGAAGATGGGAAACACATGGGTGAAACCAGTCAATATCGGTCCACCGATAAACACCAAATATGGAGAGTCTCAGCCCAGCATCTCTTCGGATGGAAAAACGATCTATTTCATGAGCGACAGGCCAGGTGGCATAGGTGGTTATGATATCTACAAGAGCACCTTGCAAGACGATGGATATTTCGGCAAACCGGTCAATCTTGGCCCAAAGATAAATACCACCAAAAATGAAGGAGCACCTTTCATCCACAGCGATAACCAGACCTTGTATTTTGTGTCTAAGGGGCACAAGAGCATGGGCGGCTATGATATTTTTGTTTCTAGACTGAACGAGAAAGGGGAGTGGGGCGAAGCGGAAAACTTGGGCTACCCCATCAATACTTTCGCCGATGAAAACAGTTTGATCGTGAATGCAGCCGGAAACTTGGCCTATTTCGCCTCCAACCGAAAGGAAGGAAAGGGTGGAATGGACATCTATGCTTTTGACCTGTATCCTGAAGCACGTCCCTTCAAGGTGGCTTATCTTAAGGGAAAGGCCTTCGACAAGGAATCCACAAAACCGCTTTCGGTACACTTTGAATTGCAGGATATTGCTTCCGGAAAAACCATTACTGAGGCTTACTCCAACAAGGTTTCCGGAGAGTTTTTGGTCTGTCTGCCAGCCGGCAAGGACTATGCCCTCCATGCCTCCAAAGACGGATATCTGTTTTATTCCGAGAACTTCTCTCTCAAGGAAAGCGGCAACCGAATCGACTCCGTGAACAAGGATGTGCCGATGCAGCCCATCAAGATTGGCGAAAGGGTGGTGCTGAAAAACATTTTCTTCGAGACCAACAAGTATGACCTCAAGGATGAATCGAAGGTAGAACTCGCCACCTTGGTCGCCTTCCTGAACAAGAACAGCAGCATCCACATAGAAATAAGTGGCCACACCGACAACGTAGGTGGCAAGGACCTAAACCAGACCTTGTCAGAAAACAGAGCCCAGTCGGTCTATCGCTTCATCATCTCCGCAGGCATCGACAAAGCCCGAATGTCCTTCCACGGATATGGCGACACCATGCCCATCGTTCCCAACGACAGCGACGAACACCGAGCCCTAAACCGCCGAACTGAGTTCAAGATAGTTCAGTAATTCCAAATTAATTTTAAACGTTTCGTTGGGGGCAAAACTTCCACTATATTGATTGTTAAGGAATTGACATTCTTCATTAGTATTTATGATTCATATCATATATTTAGACATATAGGTAAACTACTTTTGTGGCGATAAAAAAACAATAATAAATCATAAAACACAATAAAATGAAAACGATAGAACAAATGACATTGGCAGAAATTGTTTCTGAAAACCCATCCACGGCTAGATTGTTTGAAGACAAACACCTTGATTTTTGCTGCAAGGGAAAACGGACTTTGGAGCAGGCTTGCATGGATGCCGGCCTTGATGTGAGCACCACCCGCTACGAAATAGAGGAGCTCGACTACATGCGAAAACAATCGAATGACACCTTGAATTTCAACACCATGGAGTTGGATGAGTTGGCGGATTATATTGTGCATAAGCATCATACATATGTGAAAGAAATGATGCCCATGATTCAGTTTCATGTGAGAAAAGTGGCCATCAAGCATGGTGAGAGTCATCCTGAAGCTTTGCGAATATTCGAAAACTTTGAACGTGTGGTGACCGACTTGGAAATGCACATGATGAAAGAGGAAAACATCCTGTTCCCCTATATCAAGAAGTTGGTAGAGGTGAAAAACATTGGGTTTGCCTCCAATACCATTCATGAATTTGTCAAGAACCCCATAAACGTGATGCTGGACGAGCATGACCAAGTGAACTTGCTGCTGGTAGAAATCAGAAAATTATCCAATGAATTCACTCCCCCTGCCGATGCTTGCACCACTTTCAAGTTGAGCTATGCCGAGTTGAAGGAATTCGAAGAGGATTTGCATAAGCACATTCATCTTGAAAACAATCTATTGTTCCCCAAGGCATTGCAGTTGGAAGATTTGCTGGTAGCAGGTTTTCATTCGCAAAATAGCACCATTTCAATGAATTGATTCCATTCTTGGCCATGTTCTTTTGGCAAGGATAAATATACAGATATATTGGTAACCTTATAAGCAATTGTCCTTTTTAAGGAAATTATCAATCGATGATCATGGATTGGCCTTTTTAGGCTGAATAATCCCAATCGATGATCATGGAATGACCTTTTTAGGCTACAAAATCCCAAACTATGATCATGGATTGACCTTTTTAAGCTACAAAATACCAAACTATGATCATGGTGACCTTTTTAAGGTTTTGGATGATTATCAAACAAAAAAAGCCATCCTAAATAAATAGAATGGCTTTTTAAGATTTCCTTTAGATAGGATTATTTCACTCCATGCATTCTCTTTTCGAGCCATTTGTATAAGCCAAAAAGTATCAAGGCAGCAGAACCGCTCAAGCCTATGAAGACGCAGAAAAAAGTGAACAGGTTATTTACTTCGATACCCAAGAAGGAAGGATATACAGCGCCAGCTTTTGCGGCTGCTTCACCTGCACCAGGAGGTATCAATGCTGATAATGTTCCGGCAAACTTGTTCGCCATCGCATTAGCCAAGAACCAAGTGCCCATAAGCAAGGAGGAGAACCGAAGAGGGGCTAATTTTGATACCATGCTCAAGCCGATTGGCGACAAGCATAATTCGCCCATGGTATGAATGATATATAACGAAACGAGGAACCACATGCTGATTTTTGTTTGAGAATCGACACCATGAACGCCATAAGCAATGACAACATAGCCTAAAGCTACAAGTACTAAACCGAAAGCCATTTTCATGGGAGAGGAAGGTTCCATCTTGCGTTTGCTGAGCATGTTCCAAAATACCGTAAACATCGGAGCCAAAACAATGATTCCTAATGGATTGATGGATTGAAACCAGGAGGCAGGCATTTCCCAACTGCCTATATGCCGGTCGGCTTGAGTGTCAGCAAAAAGCGTCAACGAAGCACCGGCTTGTTCGAAACATCCCCAAAAGAAGATTACGAAAAATGCCAAGATGAAGATAACGCTGATGCGCTGTCTTTCTTCGTGCGTCAAGGATTTGTCAGAAAAAATGATGCCTGCCATTACAAAACCGGCAGCATAAATCAAGTATCCGATAACATCCAATCCGGCAAGTTTGGCTGAAAGGTTTTCTGGGTTCAATATTGCATCAGGACCTGCAAAAAAAGTGATGATGTTTCTGTAGTTCAATAGTCCGAATATTAATGCAACCGAGCCTAAAATGGAAAATATGGTCTTCGAATCCATCTTGGCTTTTGGCATTCCAATGCTTTCACCTTCGGCATTAACAAGATATTTATTCTTGAGAAATTCAAACGAAATGGTACTTACAACCATACCAATGCATGCGGCAAGAAATCCATACCGGAAGTCGTGAATGTTACCGGTATCGCCAAACCCACCGCAAATAAGCGGAGAGAAAAATGCTCCTAAATTGATTCCCATATAGAAGATGGTGAAGGCCCCATCTATGCGATGATCGCCCTTTGGATACAACTGACCGACCATGGTAGAAATGTTTGGTTTAAAGAAACCGTTACCGATAATCAAGAAGGTAAGTCCTGCCCACATCATCGAAACTGCAGAAGCGCTTTGGCCTGCATCACCGATGGTGCTTCCGCTAAGAAACATCAGGAATTGCCCGATAGCCATAAGGATTCCGCCTACCAAAATACTTCTCCTGTTCCCCCAAAAACGGTCGCTAATATACCCGCCCAAAAGTGGCGTGAGATAAACCAAACCGGTGTAGCTGCCATAAATGTTTGATGCCGCAGCCTTGTCCATAAACAATGCTTTGGTCATGAATAAAATGAAAATAGCACGCATGCCATAATAACTGAATCGTTCCCACATCTCGGTGAAGAACAACAGGTAGAGACCCTTCGGGTGTCCTTGATTGGTATTCGGTGTACTCATAATTTATATGTTTTTTAATTATTTTGTGGGGACGAAAATAGCAATAATATTTGAAGTGAAATAAATCTTTGGATTATTTTACCTTTAGGCATCTTATTATAACCATACTTTTTCGTAGTTTTACGCTCAAATACTTTTAGTTTTATTTATGAAAAAAAACCTTCCATTCATTGTTTTAGTTTTGTTGATGACTACGATTGCAGGTATTGCACAGACTCCCGTTGCTAAGGATTACCTTGATAAAATCATCAATCAAGAGAAACATAACAATGCTTGGAAACTACATGCTTTATCAAATCCTCTTACTGATAATTACGATTTGATTTACGCCCGTTATGAATGGTATATCAATCCAGCAGTTGATTCCATAAAAGGAAAAATCACATATTATTTCAAGACTTTAAATAACAGTTTCAACCAAATAAATTTTGACTGCTCCGATTTTCTTGTTATCGATTATATAAGATATCATAACCAGACAATTAGTTTTTCATTGGTAACAGGAGATTTATTGCAAGTCAACCTTCCTTCCATTATCCCCATAAATAACATTGATTCCGTAACAATTCAATATGAAGGGGTTCCAGTTTCAACTGGTTTTGGTTCCTTCAATACGACCTACCATAATCTTAGTCCTGTTTTGTGGACCTTATCAGAACCCTATGGTGCGCAGGATTGGATGCCTTGCAAGAATTCCTTAACAGACAAAATTGATTCGATTGATATTCTTGTTACCACGCCCATGATTAATCGTGTAGCAAGCAATGGGGTTTTAGTTGAAGAACTAAATCAGGGATCGGATAAACTTTATCATTGGAAACATCGTCATCCTATTGCAACCTATCTTATCGGAATCTCCGTTACCAACTACTCCTATTATTCCAATTATGTACCCTATGGCAACGACTCCTTTGAAGTATTGAACTATGTTTATCCGGAGTATGATTCCATTGCAAGGGTAAAGACTCCTGATATTGTCAACGTGATTAAGCTTTATGACAGCCTTATTGGCTTATATCCCTTTCATGATGAAAAATATGGCCATGCACAGTTCTCTTGGGGAGGTGGCATGGAACATCAGACCATGTCATTCGTGGCAGGTTTCGAAAATGCCTTAATAGCCCATGAATGTGCCCACCAATGGTTCGGCGATAGAATAACTTGTGGCAGCTGGGAGGATATATGGCTGAACGAAGGTTTTGCAACTTTTATGGAAGGAATAACCGAAAAGTACCTCTTCCCAGATGCATGGAAGGGACTCATGAAAAGTCGAGTAACTACCGTTTGCTCCGATCCCTCCGGTTCAGTTAAGGTTAATGATACCACCGATGTTGGGCGAATATTCGATGGTAGATTGTCTTATAATAAAGGTTCATTGTTACTTCGCATGCTGGAATGGAAGTTAGGTGACTCGGTCTTCTTTCAGTCGCTTAGAAATTACCTGAATGATCCTTTGTTATCCTATCGTTTTGCCCGAACCGCCGATCTTAAAAGAAATCTTGAACTGACAAGTGGACAAAACCTCGACAATTTCTTTAATGAATGGTACACCAATCAAGGATTTCCATCCTATCGAATAACATGGAATCAGATAGGAAGCAAGGTCTCTTTTACAGTTGATCAAACTACTTCCGATCCTTCCGTTTCATTTTTCGAGATGCCTATCCCCATTGAATTTACTGGCAATGGCCGAGATGCCATCATTACTTTCAATCATGTATATAGTGGACAGAGCTTTACCACTATTCTTGATTATCATGTCAAAGACTTGATATTTGATCCCGATTCATGGATAATTTCAGACAATAATACCATCATTCACCTGCCTCAAATTTCCATCTCGCCAAATCCGTTTATGGATGATTTCGCTATCTATATAGAAGGCATAAACACCAACTCGAATATTGATGTTACGTTATTTGATGTTTTAGGGAATAAAGTTTGGGCCAAGACAGGTTCTGCCAATGACCTTATCATCAATTCTCCAATTAATCTGCGTTCAGGAGTATATGTCTTGAAGCTGAAATGCAATGACATAAACATCAACAAAAAAATTATCAAGACTTAATGAACCGCTATGATGTTTACCTTTTCGATACCTTTCAAGTGCAGTTCAATATGTCTATCGTGTGCCTTGTTGCTATATTCACTGATAATCTCTAAAATATCATAATCTACAAAGTTACTATCACTTCCGTCTATGGTCAAAACACTGTATTCTGGAATTTGGTCCAAGGCCTTACGTAGTTTGACTTTATTCAGAAAGGTGACATTGCTGTTTAATTTGATTAAATGATTCTCCACCTCATGCATCATCGTTTTCGATATCTTGTATTCCGCTTTGAAGTTGTTTTGTATGATGAAATAAATCGAAATCAGCAGCCCTATGCAAACCCCCACCAATAAGTCAGTAGAAAGAATAACTACGATGGTGATGATGAATGGGATGAACTGTTTCCATCCGAGGCTCCACATGTTCAAATATAATTTGGGTTTGGTAAGGTTCAGTCCCGTGATGATGAGGATGGCTGCAAGCGATGCATAAGGTATCATGTTCAGCAGAAACGGAACTGCCAATACCGCCAATAAAAGGAATATGCCATGCGTAAATGCCGACAGTTTGGTTCTCCCGTCTGCATCCACATTGGCTGCTCCTCTTACTACCACTGCCGTTATTGGAATGGCTCCCAATAGTCCACAAGTCATGTTTCCTATCCCTTGTGCTATCAACTCCCTGTTCACTGGCGTTATTCTGTTTCGTTTATCCAATTTATCCACAGCTTCCACGCATAACATGGTTTCCAAAGTGGCCAATAAACCAATTATCAGCCCGTCTTTCCAAATTTCAGCAGTGGAGAACAGTTTAGAGAAATCAGGGAATGCAATACTTTCGAAAACGTTGGAAGGTATGTTCACCAATTGCGTATGCTTCAATGAAAATAACGATGCCGCATTGGTAAATAGAATATTTGTGATGATGCCAATGGCCACTACCAGCAATGGTGCCGGTATTACTTTGAGTTTCTTCGCAAACGGTTGCTGCAATATCCCCAATACCCCCAACGATACCACGGTCGTCAGGATGGCTCCTCTCGTCAGGTGGTGGTTGAAGGCTTCCACGTTGCCCAATATGTTCTCTGCCGAGAAGATTTTCGGAAACCCGCTGGTCCAAAAGTCGGGTTGGTCATAGCCTATCGCCAGTGGAATCTGTTTCGATATCAGGATGATGCCGATGGCTGCCAACATGCCCTTTATAACCGAAGAGGGAAAGTAAGAAGCTATCACTCCAAGTCTCAATAAACCCAAAACCAATTGAAACAATCCTGCCACCATCACTGCCAACAAGAAGATTCTATAGTCGCCCAAGGAGATGATCGAAGCGGCAACTACTGTTGTCAAACCTGCTGCCGGACCAGATACTCCCAACTGCGAACCACTCAAAATAGATACCAATATTCCACCGATGATTCCAGATAAAAGACCCGCATACAACGGTGCTCCCGATGCCAAGGCGATGCCCAAACAAAGCGGCAAGGCCACCAGGAACACGGATAATCCAGCCGGCAAATCATGCTTTAGCCATATCAATCGATAATATCTGATTTTTCTTCGCATCGTATTTTTAAGTTCTTTTATTCAAAACTATAGGCTGCCTATCGGCAAGCAGACCATCAATTATCTCAACAAAAAATGTTTCCATGTTGAATTCCCGAACCTCTGGGATAGAGATATAGATTTTCACGCCGCAAATATCGCAAATCTCTTGGAACTTTTCTCGATGAATTACCATGAAAATCATAACAATTATTGATAAAAGATTTGCATGAAGAATTCCAATTTGGAGCCTATATCCTCCACTCGTATCATGGCCAGTCCCGCTATCCGCTGTAGCCGCTGCATCCCCAAACCCGACACAAAGCAGCGGGCTGCCGCTACTATCGGGGCTATGCTTCGATGGCAAGTTGCCTCGAAACAACTTCCAATACAATACCTGGCTGCGGCGAACATCCTGACAGGTCGGCTTTTTTCTCGCCGTCCTGTAAGGTTGTTCACTATCACGCTGGTTGGGATTTGCAATCCCGACCCCAAAACACCCAATCTGCTGGTCTGGATTTGTAATCCAGACCCCAAAACACCCATCCACATTTTCCCGCTGGTCTGGATTTGCAATCCAGACCCCAAAACACCCACCCACATTTCCCCTTTTCCACCCTTCTTAGCTTAAAATCTTTCAAATGACTCTCATTTTATGATAACGAGGTAGCATTTTACGATCCCGAGATAGCATTTTACGATCATGAGATAGCATATTACGATCCCGAGGTAGCATTTTACGACCACGAGGTAGCATATTACGATCCCGAGATAGCATTTTACGACCACGAGGTAGCATTTCATGACCACGAGATAGCATTTCACGACCAAGAGATAGCATTTTACAACCCCGAGATAGCATATTACAACAATTAGATAAGCTCAAAAACCACCTAAAGCATCTCTTTTTACATTGGTAATATCTATTCCCAACTCTAATTTTAAACATTTTATACTTTATTCTAATTTTTTAACTATCCACAACCATTAAATCCCCGACACCAAGTAACTTATGCCAAACGACAGGCAACTTATGCCAAACGACAGGTAACTTATTACAGACGACAGGCAATTTATGACAGACAACAAGCAACTTATGACAGACAACAGGCAATTTATGACAAACGACAGGCAACTTATTACAGACGACAGGTAACTTATGACAGACGACAAGACAATTTTGACAGACAACAGGCAACTTATTACAGACGACAGGTAACTTATGACAGACGACAGCTAAAACAATAAATTACAAACTCACCAAGACAGAAACCTAACTTTTTGGCAATATTCTTATTTGGTGTCCTTGATGATAAGCACCGGTATCTTCACCCTATGCCGAACCGTATTCACAGTCGTTCCGAAGATGATATCCTTGAAAAGATTGTGTCCATGAGCACCCATCACCAAAATGTCAGGGTTATAATCATTCACCAAGATGGGAATCGCCTTCTTCGGGTTCCCAAAGCCTAGGGCATAGTCCACCTTATATCCCATTTGCTTCAAATCATAAAGATAAGACTGCAGTTGCTGCTTGTCCGACAAAGTTTCCAAATCATTGATTTCCTGACCCATAAGGATGGCACCGGCAGTTTCCACCACATGAATCAGCAGGTATTCGGCATCTTTTCCACCTTGTTTAGTCGCAGCGCTTATTGTCTTCGAATCGGCATAAGAGAAATCAATCGTTATCGCAATCCTGTTGAAAGGACTGTTTTCAGGAAATTCCAACTTGCGGATGATGCCATGTGGAGTATTGCTGGCCATAAAAGTTTTTGTTTTCAATAATAAAGGACGAAAAGTAATGTAAAGCAGCAGCATCCCAGCCATCGAAGCAATAGGAATGATGGTGACAAAGTATATCCAAGAATGATTGCCCGCATTTGCCACCCAATCCCCAATCTGATCAATAAGCATCTTTGCGTTAAGCCCCACAATGATGATGGCGCATATCCAAGCGAGTATCTTCACCGGAAGCCGAATGACGAATTTCCCCATTCGTTCCTTGTCGCTCACGAAATGGATGAGTGGAATAATGGCAAAACCAAGCTGCAGACTAAGCACCACTTGGCTTAATATCAATAAACTGCCTATTGCCTGCTCGCCTATAAAAAGAATCGTAATCAAGGCAGGAATGATGGCGATGATTCGGGTAATCATCCTTCTAAGCCATGGCTGAATGCGCAGGTTTAGATAACCTTCCATCACAATCTGACCAGCAAGTGTGCCCGTAATCGTAGAACTTTGCCCAGCTACTATCAATGCAATGGCAAATAATATAGGAGCAAGCCTATTTCCCAATAATGGAGCAAGGAATTTATGGGCATCACTTATGTCAGCCACCTCGAACATCCCATTTTTGAAGAATGTTGCAGCGGCAAGTATCAAAATGGCACAGTTCACAAGAAAAGCAAGATTCAAGGCAATCACCGAATCAAGAATATTAAGCTTAATGGCTCTCGAGATGCCAAAATGAGTCCTTGCAAATTTCCTCGTTTGCACCAATGACGAATGAAGATAAAGATTGTGAGGCATCACTGTAGCACCAATAATTCCTATAGCAATATACAAAGCAGTGCTTCCTGAACCATTGGGATTATCTGGAAGGCTGGGTATAAAGCCTTGCATGATGTCACCAAATGCAGGCTTGGCAAAAAACATCTCTATTAGAAATGAAATTCCAATCATGGCTATCAATGAAATGATGAATGCTTCCAGCTTTCGAATACCGTAATTGATTAGGAACAAAAGGAGCAAGGTATCCAAAACGGTAATGCATACACCAAAAACCATGGGTAAACCAAAAAGTAACTTAAGACCTATGGCCATTCCCAGCACCTCAGCCAAATCACAGGCAGCTATGGCTATCTCCGCTAATATATATAGAAACAAGTTGACCGTCTTGGAATAGGTTTCTCTTGATGCTTGTGCAAGATCGCGTCCAGTTACCAGCCCTAATCGCGAACTCATGCTTTGAAGCAGCAAGGCCATAAGGTTGCTCATCAATAGTACCCAGATAAGTTTATATCCAAATCCACTTCCACCAGCAATGTCAGTTGCCCAATTGCCCGGATCCATATATCCTACGCTTATCAGGTATGCAGGCCCCATGAATGCCAAAATCTTTTTCCAGATTCCTTTCTTGGCACTAATATCCACAGAAGCATTTACTTCTGATAGTGATGGATTTTTGTCGCCAGTAATCTTCATGGATTTTTGTTTATTTTGTTGGATGGTTATTATTATTGGTAACGAAAATCCATGCAAAAGTAGTATTTCAAGAGGAGAATATAATACTTCCAGTATATTTTAATAGCTAATTATTTACTGTCGAAGTGGTATATAAATGAAAAGCCCTTTGAATTTTTATTTTCAAAGGGCTGTCTTTTGTAGCGAGGAGGGGAGTTGAACCCCTGACCTCAGGGTTATGAATCCTGCGCTCTAACCATCTGAGCTACCTCGCCATGCTATTAAGAACTGCGACCGCTTTTTGCGAATCGGGGTGCAAATATAAAATAAATGATTTTATATTTACTCTATGATGCCATTAATATTTTTAATAAATTCAATGCTTTTCCTGATATCATCATATAAAACCCTATCCTGACTGATGAATGGAACCGTTTTTCGATAGTTTTCAATCATGGATTCTATTATGCTGGATGACCTTAGTGGCCTCCTGAATTCCAATGCTTGGGCAGCTGTTAATAGTTCGATGGCAAGAATCTTTTCCAAGTTCTCCACAACTTTGAAAGCCTTGGTGGCGGCATTGGCACCCATGCTCACATGGTCTTCTTGACCATTCGAAGATACAATGCTATCAACAGATGCTGGACTGCAAAGTTGCTTGTTTTGGCTAACGATGGAAGCGGCTGTGTATTGAGGAATCATCAATCCACTGTTCAATCCGGGATTAGCAACCAAGAAAGGCGGTAATCCACGCTGACCAGAAATAAGCTGGTAGGTTCTTCTTTCAGATATATTACCTAATTCTGATAGTGCAATAGCAAGAAAATCCAAAGCCAAAGCCAAAGGTTGACCATGGAAATTGCCAGCAGAGATAACCAAATCGTCATCAGGAAAGATAGTGGGGTTATCTGTAACAGAGTTTATTTCGGTAAGAAACACCGATGCCACATATTCTATAGCATCAATCGAGGCACCATGAACTTGTGGAATGCAACGGAAAGAGTAGGGGTCCTGAACATGGGCTTTTTGCTGTTTGATGATTTCACTATCCTCTAAGATTTCACAGATATATTCTGCAGTAATCTTTTGGCCCGTATGCGGCCTGATGTTTTGAATATTCGCATGAAAAGGTTCTATTCTTCCATCGAAAGCATCGATGGACATGGCAGCAATAAGGGTAGAAAAATCGAACAACCTGTTGGAATTAATCAAGCAAAAACAGCCATAAGCAGCCATGAACTGGGTGCCGTTCAAGAGTGCCAATCCATCTTTTGCCTTAAGCTTTATTGGATTTAAATTCAAGACTTTAAGTACCTCATTCGTTTGTTTTTTTACTCCCTTATGATAAACTTCTCCCATACCTATCAATGGCAATGAAAGATGCGCCAACGGAGCCAAATCGCCTGATGCACCAAGTGAACCTTGTTGGTAAACAACAGGGAGAATATCGTTATTAAAGAAATATATCAAGCGCTCTACCACCGCCAATTGAATGCCGGAATTACCATAAGACAAACCTTGTATCTTGAGGAACAACATCAGTTTTACAATATCCTTTGGCACTTCATCACCTGTTCCACAAGCATGAGACATCACCAGATTATCTTGCAAGGTATCGAGATCTTCCAAAGAAATGCTCTTGTTGTATAGCGAGCCAAAGCCTGTATTTACTCCATAAATGGATTCATTGCCGGAAGCAATCCTTTTATCCAGATAATCCCGGCATTTAACAATCCTGTTTATAGAATCTTCAGAAAGTTGCAATTCATAAGGTGCATCAAGCAAATCCTTAATCAATGATAAATCTATCTTTTCAGAGGAAATAATATGAGTCTTCATGTTTTATATATTTGAATCAATGAACAATATAAGGTCTTCAACGAAGCTTTCAGTTTCCAAAATCTTGGTAGTTTTATTTGCAGCACTTTTTACTGCAGGTTTCCAATTGTTGATTTCTTCAATCGCTATTGTAAATGGAATGTTTTTTGATTTTGCGTATTCAAACTGCTTCTTCTGAAGTTTGTTTGAATTTCCCTTATCGGCAGGTTCGGGATACAATTCCGCATTGATTCCTACTGCCCTTACCTTATTTATCAAGCCTAAATAAACGCTTTGATCTTTTGTGAAATAATTATAAAATAGAACTTGGGTTGAATCATTGTTGAAATCAGGAAAGAGATTCAGTTCATTCATTACATCATAAATCCTGTCGGCACCAAATGAAATGCCTACACCCGATACATTTGGCAATCCAAAAATACCCGTCAAATCATCATATCTTCCGCCACCACAGATACTTCCCATAGAGACATTGTTCGCTTTTACCTCGATGATGGCTCCTGTATAATAATTAAGACCTCTTGCTAAAGTTCCATCCAAAACAATCTTGTCAAAATTGAAATTAATGGAGGATAAATAAGCAAGAATTGTACTTATTTCTTCAATGCCTTTCATTCCAATAGTCGAATTCTTAAGAAGTTCTGATAAGCTTTCGATAATTATTGAATCCAATCTGGAAGTCTTTAATAATGGCTCCAGTTTATTGATTGAAGCATCGGTTAAGCCTTTTTCCATCAACTCTTTCTTCACTCCATCAAAACCTATTTTATCGTACTTGTCAATTGCAACAGTGATGTCAATAAATTTATCAGACTCACCGATAACCTCGCATATTCCGGATAACAGCTTCCTATTATTAATCTTAATGGTTACCTCCATCCCAAGCTTTGTAAACACCTCGTCAATAATCTGTATCAGCTCCACTTCATTCATTAAGGAATCAGAACCGATAACATCTACATCGCATTGATAGAACTCGCGGTAACGACCCTTTTGGGGTCTGTCGGCTCGCCAAACAGGTTGAATCTGATACCGTTTGAATGGAAAATTAATCTCGTTTTGATGCATCACCACATAGCGGGCAAAAGGAACGGTCAAGTCGTAGCGCAATCCCTTTTCAGAGATTTCATTCAGTTTAATATTAGCATCCGAATTGTTGATTTGGTCAACAACTGGACCCGAATTCAGAATCTTAAACAGCAATTTATCCCCTTCATCGCCATATTTTCCGGTAAGCGTTTCCAGATTCTCCATGGCAGGAGTTTCAATTTGCTGATATCCGTACTTCTTGAAAACCTTCTTGATGGTATCAAAAATGTAATTTCTTCGGTACATTTCAACCGGAGAAAAATCGCGGGTTCCCTTGGGTATGCTCGGTTTCATAATATCATTTTATAAGGCGGCAAAGATAGAAACCAATTAGGAATTAGGAATTACGATGTGCGCATTCCTAATTTCTAATTTTTAATTCGTAATTGGTTTATTCATCGTCGTGTTGCTACTTCCAAAAGGTCGTAGTCACACGACGATGAACGAAATATTCTTTGAAATAAGGGTTAATTAAGGCTTTTGCCAAACGTCACCGTTGCGACCTCAAACGGTAACGTTTCAACCTCAAACGGTAACGTTTCGACCTCAAACGGTAACGTTTCAACCTCAAACGGTAACGTTTCGACCTCAAACGGTAACGTTTCGATCTCAAACGGTAACGTTTCGAACTCAAACGGTAACGTTTGGGTAAATGGCAAGTTTAAAACTAAATCTTTATATAAGGAGACATATAATTAACGAATTCAAATCTCCATTCAGGTTTGATAATCCTTTTATGATTGCGACCCCTTCTGGAGCAACAATAAAAGGATGATATTTACCCTCCTCATTAAGCCTTAAAATATTAAATTACAAGCTTGCGATACCTGATTCTATGAGGTCCTGTGTCGCCCATTCGTTTCTTCTTGTTCTCTTCATATTCAGAATATCCTCCTTCGAAGTAATATACCTGTGAGTCACCTTCGAAAGCAAGAATGTGGGTACAAACCCTATCAAGGAACCAACGGTCGTGGGAAATGATGACGGCACAACCGGCAAAGTCTTCCAGCGCCTCTTCCAAAGCTCGTAATGTATTGACATCGATATCGTTGGACGGCTCATCCAGAAGCAACACATTCGCTTCTGTCTTCAAGGTCATTGCAAGATGAAGGCGGTTTCGTTCACCACCCGACAAAACACCGCATTTCTTGCCTTGTTCCGCCCCACTGAAATTGAAACGGGCAACATAAGCACGAGAATTCAAGGATTTGCCACCCATTTCTATCACCTCATGACCACCCGAAATGACTTCCCAAACACTTTTGTCAGGATCTATTTCCGAATGGCTTTGATCTACATATCCCACCCGAACTGTGGTGCCAATCTTGATATCACCCGTATCCGGTGTTTCTGAACCGATGATCATCCTGAACAAGGTGGTCTTTCCAGCTCCATTTGGTCCAATGATACCTACGATACCTGCAGGTGGCAGCTTGAAATTCAGATTCTCATAAAGCAATTTGTCGCCAAAACTCTTTGAAACATTGATGGCCTCGATGACTTCGTTACCCAAACGTGGACCATTCGGTATGAATATTTCCAACTTCTCTTCCTTCGTCTTCACATCCTCGTTCATCATCTTGTCGTAGGCCTGCAGACGTGCTTTCGACTTGGCGTGACGGCCCTTTGGCGACATCCTTACCCATTCCAGCTCTCGCTCCAAGGTCTTTTGGCGTTTGCTTTCGCCCTTCGATTCCATCTCCAAACGTTTGGCCTTTTGCTCCAGCCAAGAGGAGTAGTTCCCTTTCCAAGGAATGCCTTCACCTCGGTCCAATTCCAATATCCAGCCGGCCACATTATCAAGGAAATACCTATCGTGGGTGATGGCAATAACGGTTCCCTTATACTGATTCAAGTGCTGCTCCAGCCAATCTATCGACTCCGCATCCAAATGGTTGGTGGGCTCATCCAAAAGCAATATCTCCGGTTCCTGAAGCAACAATCTACACAGGGCAACTCGTCTTCGTTCGCCTCCCGATAGGTTTACGATAGGTGTATCGCCTTCCGGGCAGCGCAATGCATCCATGGCACGTTCCAATTTGTTGTCCAGTTCCCAGGCATTGTGATGTTCTATCATGTCCGACACCTTTGCCTGTCGGTCCAGCAGTTTTTCCATGGCCTCATCGCTCATCGGCTCGGCAAACTTGTTGTTTATCTCTTCATATTCCTTCAAGATGTCCACCACTTCCTGCACGCCCTCCTGCACTATTTCCTTCACCGTTTTCGTGTCGTCCAATTTCGGTTCCTGCTCCAGATAACCCACCTTGTATCCGGGCGAATAAACCACCTCTCCGTTGAAGGATTTCTCCACTCCGGCGATAATCTTCATCAAGGTGGACTTACCCGATCCGTTCAATCCGATGATGCCAATCTTTGCGCCATAATAAAACGAAAGATAGATGTCCTTTAATACCTGTTTTTGCGGCGGAAACGTCTTGCTGACGTTAACCATCGAAAAAATCACTTTTTTGTCGTCTGCCATGTTTAATATTTATTTTTAGGGCTGCAAATATAGCAAATTACCACATCTTTAATTTAAAAACTGCCGATAATGCTGGCAATGATAATCATTATGCCATGATAGCTCGCAGAAATGCGATGCAATTATTGCATGATGATTAAGATTTTCAATCAAAACCTGAAGCTGATTCGTCGTTACCTGCATCTGTTTTATCAAAAGCATAAGCTAAAAAGCCAGGAGGTGCACTTTTTTTATAAATAGCTTAAACTTTTCAATCAAAACCTGCATCAGATTCGTCATCACCTGCATCTCTTTAGCCAAAAGCTTAACCTAAAATGCCAGATGTTACACCTTTTTTATCATTAGCTTAACCTTTTCTAACAAAAGATGCATCTTATTCTTCATCACCTACATCATTTCAATTAAAACCTGAACCTTTTCAAGCATAGCTTACACCTTATTATCAAAAAGCGATTCCTTTTTCCGAAAAAGCGATTCCTTTTTTTCGATTTCATGTAGGTAAATCGATTTTAGGTGCAGGTTATGGAGAAAAAGCAATCGCAAATTCAAGAAAAGCAATCGCTTTTGTTGGAAAAGGTGCAGCTAAAACCGTTTTACCTGCAGCTTATCTAGAAAAAGCAATCGCAAAACAGAGAAAAGGAATCGCTTTTTCGGAAAAAGGAATCGCTTTTCCAGAAAGAGCTGCATGTCTTACCCATTCACCGCCATCTGTTATACTGTTATTATATGGTCATCAATAATTTATGATTGCTAATCATTTATCATCGATGACTTTTTATCGGTATGCTGCATCTTGAGGATGATAATTAATAAAACCATGATTTTTAGTCATATCTTTTATGAAATCAATTGCAGGTAATGGCTGAAAAGCTTCATCATATTGCCCATCTGCTGGATCTCATCGATAAGAATCGGAAGAATTTTGGGCATCAGATTTGTTAATGATTCTGCTTGCAATGGGTCTTGTATCATCTTTTACAATTTATTGATAAAAACAAAACGATTACCTTAAATAATACTTAATTTGCGCCGCAATGAATAAAGATAATCGCCAAACTCAAGCACTTTGGATACTTGCGGCTACAATAGTTATTCTGAATGTTTGGGCTTTTCTTGATTTTGATGTAACTATTGGCGGATTTACTTTAAAAAAGGTCAATCTTTTCTCAAATATCACCAAAAATACTCAAAAAGATGGTAAAAATGGGGTAGATTCCACGGTTTCATTCGCAGGTTCCATGAAATCAGTCATGGTCGATTCATTGGCAAAGGCAAAACTCAAGAAAAAACTACCATCTACTCAAGGAACAATTGAATTTGCCCCCGATTCGGCTGGAGGAATGACCGTATTTTTTAAATCCTTGCAGCAAACAAAGAAAGGAAAACACAAAACACGGATAGCTTATTTCGGCGATTCGATGATAGAAGGCGATTTGTTGACAAGAGAATTGAGAGAACTTCTGCAATCGCGATTTGGAGGAAAAGGAGTCGGTTTTGTACCGATAACTTCTCCCGTAGCAGGTTTCCGGCAAACGATAATTCAGACATTTTCCACCGATTGGGCTGCAAGTTCCTTTACAGAAAATAATAAACCTGACCGGATGATTGGCATTGCCGGCTATGTTTTTAATCCTCTCATCGATTCCCGGATAAATGCCGCCGATTCTTCCCATCATTCCTTCAATCATAGTTGGGTAAAATATAATGCTTGTCCAACTTGTTTCAATGCCAAGCAATTCGATGAGGCCTATTTGTATTATGGCAAAGGAAATCCTCGAAGTTTCATAAATTATACTTGGGGTATCGAGGATAATCTTTACAAACCGCTGGATGGAGCTGAAGATTTGAACCGAACAGCTTTAAATACGGAGCTTCCGGCAGGCAAATGCGAGGTGAATTTCTTTGCCGGCGAGAAGATAAATGTATATGGTTTGAGTTTTGAAAGTGCTGATGGAGTGCTTCTCGACAATTATTCTTTCAGAGGCAATTCTGGGCTAGCATTCAGTGTAGTTCCCTATAAATTAATGAGGGATTTTGCCGCCACTTTCGAATATGATTTGATAATAGTTCATTATGGTTTGAATGTAATTGCAAAGAATCAGAAGGATTTTTCATGGTATGAGCGAGGAATGAAAACGGTGATGAAACAATTCACACAATGCTTCCCGAAATCGAGCATCCTGATGGTAAGTGTCAATGATAAAAGCACCAAAGTGAATGGCGAAATGGAAACGGATATAGGTGTTCCTGTTTTAGTTGAAACACAGAAGCGATTAGCTGATTCTGCCCATGTATCCTTTTGGAATCTTTATGAAGCGATGGGAGGACACAACTCAATGGTAGCATGGGCTACAGCAGATACTGCATTGGCAAACAAGGATTATACACACCTCAATTATAGAGGCGCAGCAAAGGTGGCAAACATGCTATATAAAGAACTGATTAACGGATATGATGACTATGAAAAGAAACATAAATAGGCTGCTACTTTTCCTGTTGTTGAATATCGTCATCTTGGGCAATGTTCTTGCACAAAAGGATACCGTTTTGAAAGACAGCGTGGCGCAAAAGATGGACAGCCTGACCTTGGTTTCCGATAGTGTAACGCTTCCTAAAGATGGCCTTTCATTAAAGTACAAGTTCCTGAAACTTAACCTCAACAAGATAGAGAATGACTCTATAGCCTTGGCCTCTTTTTACCAAAAGATGTCGCAGCAGCGAAGCAATAGGAAGCAGAAAATATCCATCGTTCACATTGGCGACTCGCATCTTCAGGCCGACTTCTTTTCTGGCGAAGTAAGGAAGTTGCTGCAAGGTGAATTTGGCAATGCAGGCCGAGGTTTGATGTTTCCTTTCAAGTTGGCGAACACCAATGGAACGAACAACTTTAGGTCTTCCACCAATGTTAAATGGGATGCAAAACGAAACGTCATGCTGAACAACCCGATGCCTATCGGGGTTTGCGGAATCACCATCCGAACGAAAAATCAGCGTGCCGCAATAAACCTTAATATTTATGATGCGGATGCGATTTGTTATGCCTTCAACAAACTCACCTTGTTCCATGACCAAAGTGCCTACGAATACGACTATTTCGTCTGTGATTCATCTGGTTTTGTATTGGGATACATCAATTCTTGTATCAAGAAAGGCCCGGCTTTCGTTTCAGAGGTGCAACTGGACACCATGCTGCATTCCTGTGTCATCAATGCCTACAAAAGGGACACGGTTCAAACCTCTTCGCAGATTTATGGCATCCTTTTGGAAAACGGTTCCGGCGGAATTCTTTACAATACCATCGGCGTTAACGGAGCAGAGTTCAGAGACTACAACGAGTCGGTCTATTTTCAAGACCAACTGGTGGCTTTATACCCCGATTTGATCATCGTTTCATTGGGCACCAACGATGCTTACAATCCCCCTTTCAAGAAGGACGAATTTTACGATAATCTCAACAACTTCCTCACCACCGTGAAAAAACGAAACCCCAATTCTGTCATCTTGCTTACCACTCCTGCAGATTCCTACAGACGCTATCGCCTGAAGAATCCAGACATGCAAACCGCTGCCGAGATGATCAAGGATTATTGCAAACAAAACAACATTGCTTACTGGGATTTTCACTCCATCATGGGCGGATTGAATTCGGTGGCAACATGGTATAAATCCGGGTTGTCGCAATATGACCGTGTACACTTCACAAGGGCAGGCTACGAGTTGCAGGCGAAGTTGTTTTTTGACGCCATTGAAAAAGGTTTGAACAAATATGAATCAGATAGACATAGATAAGTTTCTCAACCTGTTCGTTTACGATAAGAAGAGCCCCATTCTCTTTAATACGGGCTTCTTTCTCATCCTATTCCTGTTCTTTTATGCAGGATATCTATTGCTAAGGAATCGCCAACGTGGACGAATCATTTATGTCATTCTCTTTTCCTATTTCTTTTACTACAAATCGAGTGGAATTTACTTTTTGATTCTAATCGGAAGCACCATAGTCGATTACTTTCTATCGCATTTGATAAATGACAGTTTATCTAAGGCACGCAAGTCGTTCTACCTTGTTTTCAGCCTGGTATTGAACCTTGGCATGCTGGCCTATTTCAAATATACCAATTTCTTTTTGGATATCTTTCATGATTTATATACAAGCATTTTCTCCAGTTCCGGTTCACTCGACTTCAAACATTATGACATCTTTTTGCCAGTGGGAGTTTCCTTTTTCACTTTTCAATCTTTGAGCTATACCATCGATGTTTATCGCGGAAACATCAAACCATTGAACAGCATTATCGACTATGGTTTCTTCGTTTCATTTTTTCCGCAACTCGTTGCAGGACCTATCGTTCGGGCAACTGATTTCCTCCCGCAGATTCATAAAAAGCCTTTCTTGAGCAATGAAGATTTGGGCAAGGCCTTGTTTCTCATCATGGCCGGATTGATCAAAAAGGCAGTCATTTCCGATTATATTTCTGGCAATTTCGTTGACCGAGTCTTCGACAACCCAATGCTCTATTCACCATTCGAAAATTTCGGCGCCATGTATGGTTATGCCTTGCAGATTTACTGTGATTTTTCTGGTTATTCCGATATGGCCATCGGCATTGCCCTTCTCCTAGGATTTCACTTGCCAGTCAACTTCAATGCGCCTTATGTTTCAGGCTCCATCACCGAATTCTGGCGGCGTTGGCACATCAGTTTATCATCGTGGTTGAAAGATTATCTATATATTTCGATGGGTGGCAACCGCAGAGGCAAAATTCGCACCTACATCAACCTTTTCCTTACCATGCTCTTGGGAGGATTATGGCACGGAGCATCTTTGAAGTTCATCATTTGGGGTGGTCTCCACGGTACGGCTCTTGCTGTCGAAAAGGCCTTCCAGTCTATTGTAAAGTTAAGACCACGCAAGTGGCTTAGAATTGTTTCTGTTCTGATCACTTTTCATTTCGTGTGTTTCTGTTGGATTTTCTTCCGGGCCAAAGATTTCACCATTGCAGGGCAATTGATAAGTCAGGCAGCTATTTTCATGAAATCAGGTGGAGAATTCCTAAAGATCATCGATGCATACAAGGATGTTTTCGCCCTCATCGTTTTTGGGTTCATCATCCATTTTATTCCCAAGAGATTCAAGGAAATGGGGCAGAGAATCTTCACTAAATCGCACCCCTTCATCAAGGCAATTATCCTTACATTGGTAATTTATCTCGTCATTCAAACTATGAGTGCCGATGTAAAACCGTTCATTTATTTCCAATTTTAACCATCATCAGGAGTTTCCTTTTCTTCCTGATGAATTTATGATGATGGCTTGAAAAGAAGCTATTATCATAAATTCTAATAGTTGGGATAAACGGACGTTTTGAATTGATTGCTACCTAGTGATTGACTGGAATCGGTCGTTTTGAATGGATTACTACTTAGTGATTGACTGGAAACGGACGTTTTGAATTGATTGCTACCTAGTGATTGACTGGAAACGGTCGTATTGAAAGGATTACTACCTAATGATTGACTGGAAACGGTCGTTTTGAATGGATTACTACTTATTGATTGACTTGAAACGGTCGTTTTGAATGGATTACTACTTAGTGATTGACTGGAAACGGTCGTTTTGAATGGATTACTACTTAGTGATTGACTGGAAACGGTCGTATTGACTGGATTCATAAATATAGATAGACCCAATACGGTCGTATTGAACACATCCATTAATATGTATTGACCCAATATGGTCGTATTGAACACATCCAATAATATGTTTGTTGTCAATACGAGTTTTGATGTTTATTTTGGCAATTAACCTATTTGCCAAACATGTTTGGACTGATATTATTAAATATTGAAGGTAAGGAAATCGAGTTGAATAGGGTAGGGGGCTTATCCCGCCAAATCGATTACATCTCGGAGTGAACTCAACTTTACCACGATGCCATTGTCAACTCGCATTTCACCATCGCTTTGTGGCAATTTGCGGTTAGAAGTGGCAATGGACATGCCTATTACTGTGCCATCCAAATCGAAAGTTGGAGCGCCACTCATTCCATTCAGTGCCGCATGCTGTGTCATGAAAACGTTTGGAACTGCTTTATTCATGGCAAATTTCTCGAACTGGTCGATGATGATGGTAGGCTGCCAGTATTGCCTCACATTGCCAAGTTCGAAACCTCCATGTTGAGGATTGACGGTGATGATAGGCATGGGATATCCCGAAAGTACCACCGACTTTCCCTCATTTTGTGGCTCGAAATTCATCTTTACCGGTGTTAGAAACTCACTACTCACCCTGCCTAAAAAAACATCACGGCTTGGGTCGGAATAAATTTCCTCTATTTCCACCATCTTGTTGGTAGTTTGGAAGGGTAGATTACCCAGAAACACTGGCATGAAGGTTCGGTCGGGATTGGAATGAAAGACGTGGTGAGCCGAAAGGAAATAACCCTTATCATTAATGAAAAAACCAGAACCAGCAGCGGTAAGAATATGTTTTCCGTTCTCCGTTTTGGTAAGGAAAATAGGAAAGATGGAATGGCGGACAACTTGTATTGCTTTTTGATACACAGCGTTTGAATTGATTATTGGAAATTATTTTACGTCCTGCATCAGCTTCTTTACCAGTGGCGAAATGGCTATCAAAATCACGCCACTAATGACTGCATAGAGGGCAAATTGCTTGTAGCCGTCGGTATAAGAAATCAGTTTGTCCATAGTTGTGGCATTCTTTACCTCCGAAACTATGCTTGCTCCGAAAAGTCCTGCTGCATATTGACCGTAAGCACTTGCCAAAAACCACATTCCCATCATCACTCCCTGCAATCTTGCTGGTGATAGCTTCGTCATGATTGACAAGCCTATTGGCGACAAACACAACTCGCCCAAAGTGACAATGAAATAGGCTAGTGTGAAGACATCCAATGTGGCGATACCTTGAGCGTTGGCAAATAATCTTGTGGCATAAAACGTATAGAACGCGAAACCTAAAAATAGGAATCCGAACCCGAACTTAATGACCGTATTCGGCTCAATTTTTCTTGTAGCCATGCCTACCCACAACAGCCCTACGATTGGAGCGAAGATGATGACGAACAAGGAGTTCGCAGCATTGTTTACACCGTTTGGATCCAAGGTGAACGTTCCGAGGAAGCTGCCATTTAAATTGTTGGCGGCAAACAGACTCAAGGAACCTCCGGCCTGTTCGTAAATGGCCCAAAACATGACGGAGAAAATGATGAAAAGAAGGGCTGCAATGAGTTTCTTTACTTCTTCTTTCGAGTGTTTTGTCATTTCATATAGCAGATAAATCAAACTGAAAGGGCCGATTATCATCATGAACCAATCCGTATAAACCGTGTTCGCCACCATTTTCATTATCAATGGCACCGACATCAAACCGCCTATATATACAGCATATTCATACCATTTCTTTCCTGAATCCAGTTTGCCGTCACCATCCTTGTCCTCGATTGGTTTCAATGGGGACAAGCCTATTGGCCCCAAGGTGTGGCGAGTATAAGTAAAGGTTATCAGACTTATCGTCATCACGATTGCAACAAGACCAAAGGCCACATTCCATCGCAAATGTTCTGGTACCAAATCAGCCAGAAGGTTGCCTTTTCCTATCGCAATGCAGGCATATCCGCCCAACAACGCTCCGATGTTTATTCCTGAATAAAATAAGGAGAATCCAGCGTCCCTGCGACTGTCATTGCCGTGGTATAAAGCACCCACCATCGTCGAAATGTTCGGTTTGAAGAAACCCGTTCCGATGATGTTGAAGCTGATTCCCAAAAAGAAGAAGTCCTTCGGATTGATGCACAATATCAAACTGCCAGTGATCATCAATAAACCGCCCCAAAACAAGGACTTTCTGAACCCTAAAATCTTATCGGCAAACAGGCCACCGATGAAGGTGAATGCATACACGAACGCTTGGGTAGAGCCGTATTGAAGATTAGCCACCTTCTCATCCATCATCAGCTGATTCACCATGAAAAAGGTAAGCATGCCCCGCATTCCATAAAAGCTGAAACGCTCCCACATCTCGGAAAAGAAAAGATACCAAAGCTGTTTTGGATACTTCCCTTTGAAGTCCTGAATTTCTGCTATTGTCATTGATTTTTCCATAAATCCATTATTGATTATTAATGCGGCAAATGTATAAATAAATGGGATACATCTAACTCAACTCCGCTCAATTAAAAATGGATAATCAATAATTCTTTTTTGAAGCCGACAGACACCTCGCGTTATTTGGTGCTACCTGCCAGCCATCAGTTATCTTTTCCATACCCCCCCAAAAATGCCAACGCACAAAAGGATAACCTTGGGCATGTCAGGGCTATGCCCGATGGCAGGTTTCTCGTCCAAACATTTGCAATTTTGGTTGAAATCCCATTTTTTAGCCATGGCTAACCGTGAATCTGCCATGGCAGACTGTGAATCTGCCATGGCAGACTGTGAATCTACCATGGCAGACTGTGAATCTACCATGGCTAACTGTGAATCTGCCATGGCTAACTGTGAATCTGCCATGGCAGACTGTGAATCTGCCATGGCTAATTGTGAATAATCCATGTCTATTTAAGTTAAAAATCGGTTTTTGAGCATCGAAAATAGGAATCTTCAATAATTATAGATTCTTCTTTTTAAATATTTTGATGGATATGGAAAGCGGAAGAATAATCCAGACAATCATGATGGAAATGGAATAAATGAGTCCGAAGTTGCTTCCAAAGAATTCTTTATAAACTGCGCCCGTAAATCCCATCAATGCAGAAATGTCGAGCTTTAGCAGAATGATTATTCTGCCCAAATCTATCGGGTTCAATGATGCCAATACGATAACGGCTTTGTCTAAAGGATAGTCGCTGAAGGCGAACAGGATGCCCAAGATGATTGCGTCATAAATTATTGAAAAATAAAACCATAGCATCAAGGAAATACCGATCCCTTTAGCCTTGTCTCTGGTGGCCACGGAGGCTAAAACAGCAAGAGAAATGAAGGTTAAGGTAAGTGCAATTCCTGAAATGATGATGACTGTTCCAGTGGCGTTTGCAGCATAAATAAGTATTGGAATGCCAACCCCGATCAAGTAAGCAGTTACCAATGAAAATGCAATCCCTATAAATTCACCCAGGATTATGGTGCGACGACTTAAAGGTTGTGCCAATAATAATTCAATGAATTCGTAGCCATTGTAAAAATAGGTAGTGGAGAAAACAATGCTCACAAGTGGAATGATGATCATGATGATGCTCATGATGCTGATGATGCTTTTTGATATGTCGTTTTGGAAAATGAAAAGACCACATGATATGATAAGAAGAAATAGAGTGTACGCGATTATTACCTTACTTCGAAGGATATCGTAAAAAACATATTTGCTTATCTTAAACATGGTTGTTTTGTTTCATTATTTTCGCAATTGCCTTACCCAGTTTGTCCTCACCTGTTTCAGTTTTGATGTTCATGATTGTTTTATTGAAGAGAATCTTACCTTCGAACAGATACATGATGCTATCTGCCAATTCATCAACTTCACTCATGATGTGTGAGGTTATAATCACGAGTTTCCCTTGTTTTTTTGCTTTTAATATTTTTTCTTTAAGGATTTCTGCTGCTAATGGGTCAAGTCCTGCTGTAGGCTCATCTAGAATAAGTACTTTGGGATTAAACATGAAAGCCAGAGCAGCACTTACCTTTTGGGTGGTTCCTCCAGAGAGGGTTCGCATAGCCTTTTGATACATGTTATTAAGGTCGTATTCCTCCAAAAGTTCTTCATCTAATTCTGATGAAATCCGTCTTAAATCCTTCATCATCGCAAACAGTTGTCCAATTTTCATGTTTTCAGGATAATGGCCAATTTGAGGCATAAAACCAATGTCTTTCCGGTAGGAGAAATCATTACTGATATCCTTGCCATCAAAGAAAATCTTACCACTGTCAGGAACAACCATGCCTAAAATACATTTGATTAATGTTGTTTTCCCAGAACCATTTGGCCCAATAACAGAGATAACTTCTCCACTTTGAAACAGTGTATTAACACCTTTCAAAACTTGAAGTTTCCCAAATTTCTTTACAATATTTTCTGTTCTGATCATCGTTTATGCATTGACATCATTGGTGCGAAGTCTTGGAATGTTTCAGGAATAATGGAAGGAATATTTTTTTCAGCTCGATTCAACAAATCTACAGTGAAACTTCTTAATAACATCACGGCATAAGGCATTTGTTCCACTATGACGGAATATAAACTAACAGGACAATATGGAATATCACCAACCTTATCATGGTTTAAATCATACCCTTCATATTTATCCCAGTAATTATTCTTAAAGAGATTATCCATCAATTGTCCATTGGTTGCAGCATCGAATGTATTGCCTGAAAAGTTGTTTAGCATAAAGGTATCAAGCATACAGTTGGCCATGATTTTAATGGCGTAACCGTTTTTTAAAAAATCGTTTTTCTCAAATCTCATCTTGTCAGATCCTTCCATGGTAATGGCAATCGTGTTGTTGCTAAATGTGTTGCCAGATATTAGGCCACCTGTCATATCTTTCAGCAATAAGCCATAAGATGCATCTCCCCAATTGTCAATGAACTTATTGTTGATCATTTGTACTCGTCTAGTATACATAACTGCCACACCTGTGCCGTTATGCTTGAAAATATTGTTTATATACGTGTCATCATCAGAAAACATGAAATGCAATCCATAACGAAAGTTTTGTTCGCTTAAATTGTTTTTAATAATACAATGTTTTGCAAATTCAAGATAGATTCCGTCTCGATGACCTTCGGAGTGGTTATCTTCCACCACCACACTATCGCTTTTCCATATTTGAATTCCATTGCCAGTATTGCTTTTGCCGTAGTTCAAGCCCTTTAGGTGATTACCTTTTATAATTACATGGGAAGCATCACTTATATATATACCGAATAAAGTATTGTTAAGTTGGCAGTTGATGATATTTATGTATTTGACTTTATACACTTTTATTCCCGCATAATCTTTTATGCTACCTTCGTTGGTGTTTCGTATGTCTAAACCAATCAGATTCACATGATCTGCAATAACGGAAATGACTTCATCCTGATTTTTTGCATCAAGAATAGGGAAGTTCTCCCCAATAATGGTCAAAGGTTTGTTAATGATGGTATTTATTGAGTTGTAAATGCCTTGTTTAAGAATGATTGTGTCGTAAACACCTGCATTTTTGATAGCAGATTGGAAATCCTTATCAAAACAGGAAGCACACACGTTTACCGTATGTGCTTCCGCACCTAAAACTAAAATTAAACAATTGAAAAAAAAGGATAGATAACGCATCAAAATTCCATATGCGATATTGTTTCCCATGAATTTATGTTACCTCCTAATAGTTTATTCGTATTCATTGCATCTGCATTATTGGCAAAAGCCGCCAAAGCACCTCCCATCGGACTCTTTACATTTCCTCCAATAATAAATACAGCTTTTTTTGCTTCAATCATTTCACCAGGATTTGAATAATTAACTATTAGATATTTATCAACTTTAAATTCTGGATGCGAATATAGATATTTAAGCATACATTCTCCAGAATCAAATTTCAATGCTTTCCCTTTTTTGTTAATCAATTCACCACCAAATTTCATATCCATAATCGTCATTTTACAGTTTTCGCAAATATCTTTTCCATAATTGATAGCATGGGGTTCTTTACTGCAAGATGAAAAAAACAAAACAGAAAGCAATATTGTCAGATATTTCATAATAAAGATACTTCTGTTTATGAATTTAATTGACAATCAAATACAAAGATTGAACTTAGGAATCCATGACTTGAATGAATGAAACCAAGGTTTCGACGTTCGAAGCAAAGGTTTCGGCTCTCGAAGTTAAGGTCTCGAAACTCATAATTATGGTTATAGAATTCCATATATTGATTATTTCCTGATAAATTTTTCGTATATGAGTATTAAAATTATCATTATCGAGGGGCCAATTACAAGCCAACCGCCAATATCAGGGAAAGAACCCGCAGTAAAGTTTAATAATTGTTTCCATCCAAACAAAGGGGGCTGATAAGCCATTCCGGGAATCTTAATTGCTGCATGTGGATTCAGATTGTGACCATATATATATTCCCAATGCCAGAAATCATAAGTTCCCCATAATCCACAAACGATAAGATATGCAGAAAGAATCCATAAAAATATCTTTTTACCTGTGGCTGCCCCAAGAACTGCAAATCCAATCATCGCCCAAATCATATAGGACATGACTTGAAACTCTTTAAAGTTCTCTTGATGAATCTGATCCATGCCGATGTAATGGTTTAACCCATTTATTTTATCAATATCTCCAGCTATCTTGGTACTCCATAGTTCAAGCTTCAAGCCTTCAGGATATTGAGGAGCTTCCAATTGTATTTGCCAAACCGACATATAAAGCGATGGAATCATTGCCATGGCGCATAAGAATATTACTATTCTAGATATCGGTTTCATCGTTCTCATATTTGTAGTTTGTTCGCTAATCCATTTGGTATAACTCAACAAGAAATTGGGGGCATGATGTTCATGCACCCCAACCTCTTGAAAATTATTTTTTATCTTCTTCACCTGTTGAGAATTTTAAAGCGGTATTTGAGTTTGTAGGTGATACTCTTATGTATCCTTGCATTTCTTGATGTAAAGCTGAACAGAAATCGGTACAATAAAAAGGGACAACACCAACAACATCTGGTATCCATTTTAATGTTTGTGTTTCTCCAGGCATAACAAGAAGTTCACCATTATTATTTCCTTTTACTGCAAAACCATGAGGAACATCCCAATCTTGTTCAAGATTGGTAATATGAAAATATACGTTGTCTCCTACCTTTAAACCTTCTATGTTATCAGGTGTAAAATGCGAACGGATCATTGTCATATAGACATCAACATCCTTTCCTTTTCTTACAACCCTTGCATCCTTTTCAAATTTTGTAGCATATTTATGCATATTATCCTCAAGTTTGTAGAATTTAACTTCATGCTTCTTAATAATATCAGTTGGACATGCTTGAGCATAATGAGGCTCACCAATTGTTGGAAAGTCTAAAAGCAATTGCATTTTTTCTCCGCTTATATCATATAATTGTGCAGATTGGGTCAATTCAGGACCTGTTTCTAAATAACGATCTTTAGTGATTTTATTCAAGGCAATTACATATTTTCCATAAGGTTTAATGCAATCTCCGCCAGGAACACATAAATGACCAATTGAATAGTAGGTAGGAACTCGGTCAAGTATTGCTTTGGTTTTTACATTCCATTTAACAATTTCAGATGATACGAAGAAAGAAGTATAAGCATTACCTTTATCATCAAATTCAGTATGCAATGGGCCTAAGCCTGGTTTTTCAACCTCGCCATCCAAAGCTGCTTCATATTTTATGATTGGAACGCCATCAAAATTTCCTTCGAAACTCTTCGCTTCAATTGCTTTTTGTATCTTGCTAAATGAAAACACAGGTATTACTGCTGCTAATTTTCCTGATGCGCAAATATACTCTCCACTTGGATCAACATCGCAACCATGAGGAGACTTTGGACATGGAATGAAATAACAAATACCAGGCATATCTTTAACATCCATTATAGTAACTTCTGTTTTCATTTCAGAAGAAGCAGAATGTGTTTTCTCATCATATATATTGTGCGCATATTTAGCTGGAGTTTTCTTTCCTTTACCTTGGGCCAAATATTCTTCCGCCTTTTTCCAATTTACACACATGATAAAATCCTTGTCTCTTTGACTTGCATTTACTTCTAATAGCGTATGTGCTTGCTCTGTATTATAACAGCTAAAGAAACTCCAACCATTTGAAATTGCTTTACCTGCTCTAGAAAGGTCATAATCGACACCAGGGACAAGCAATTGGAAACTCAAATCCATTTTTCCACTTTCTTTGTCAATCTTGATAAACGAAATAGAACCTTTGAATTTTGTCTTGAAGTCTGCGATTGATGCTTCTCCATCATTATCAAATGGAACTGTAAATCTTGAAGCTCCAACTACATATTCTGAATTTTGGGTTAAAAACGGTGAGGCGTGATTTCCTCCTGTATTTGGCAATTCAATGATTTCTTCTGTTCTAAAATTACCTAAATCAACTCTTGCGATGCGAGGTGTGTTATTTCCATTTATAAAAATCCAACGACCATCTGCATTTCCATCTGTCTTTGATAATTGTGGATGGTGGCTATCATCCCAAGGAACAAAACCATGTGATGTCATTAACATTGGTTTGGTTTCTTCACTGTAGCCATAACCATTCTCCGGATTTTGAGCGAATACTGGAATTACCCTGAATAAACGCCCTGATGGTAGGCCATAAACACCAATTTGGCCACTAAAGCCTCCAGAAGTGAATAAATATAATTCATCCTTCTTTCCGGGTGCTACATAAACTTTTTCAGCTGCATTTCCTGCTGCTGCTGCTTCGATTTTTTTCGGTTTGCAACTACTCAAACCGCCAACAAACATTATACCGACAATTGCGGCTATGAGTGTTTTTACTGTTACTTTTTTCATACTTGTTTTAATTTATTTTAAGTTATTCTGTGAATTAATTATTGTTTATCGATATTGATTTTTTATAATTTAACAAGGGCAAAATTACTTTCTAATAACCCTTTTGGCAATGAGGACAATCATTCATAGATATGATTAATGTCATAAATAAAGACAAAAAGGTCTTAATGTCCTTTTGTGTAATAGAAAGTTATATATTTTAATATGCATTGGACATTACATTTAATCGGTATAAATTAATTGTTGATAAAAGCATCTCCTAACTCTACGCTTTCAGCAAATTCCTTTAAGGTTTTTGTTGTTAATAGTTTCTTTAACCGAGATGAATAGCTTTTAAATTCTTTATGGATAGGGCAGGGGTGGCTTTCGGAGCATTCTTTCAATCCTAATCCACAACGATCGAACGAATCTTTGCCATCAATCAAATCAATAAGATCAATGACCAGTACCGGTTTTGCTTTTGGATCGATGTAAAATCCCCCATTCGGTCCTTTATTGGACGAAATGATTTTTGCCCTCACCAATTCCTGCAATATTTTTGCTGTAAATGGTTCTGGGCTTTCTATTTCCTTAGCCAATTCCTTTATACCCAATTTTTTTCCGTCTATACTTTTAATGTATAAATATATAGCTGCTTTTAGGGCGTACTCACATTTTTTTGAAAACATCATAATCCAACTGTTTTTTTGATTAATTTACTCTTCGAAAATTCCTTAATGATTTGATTTGGCAAAATTGGCCTTTGATTAAAATCCTTAGACTGATGAATATCATCACCCAAAATGAGATATGTCATTTAATAAAGGATAAACATGTCTTTAATTTGCCGCTATAACATAATTAATATTTTATAAAATGAAAAAGAACTTATTGAAATCGTTGATGGTAGTGGCTTTGCTGCTGCCAAGCATTTATTCTTGCAATGCTCCAAATGAAGAAAAAAAAGAAGATGCAGCTAAAACCGAAGCCACTCCTGCTGGCGGTCAGGCCTCTGTGCAAGATGATCAAAGTGCAAAGGACATCGTTAAAGTTGCAGTTGGTTCCAAGGACCACACCACTTTGGTTGCTGCCATAAAGGCTGCCGAGTATGTCGATGTGCTTGCAAACACCGGTCCTTTCACCGTTTTTGCGCCTACCAATGCCGCTTTCGACAAATTGCCAAAGGGAACGGTAGAAGGTCTCTTGAAACCTGAAGCAAAGAAAGACTTGAGGAACATTTTGGAGTATCATGTGTCGGTGGGTGTCTTCAAAGCCGAAAGTTTCAAGGATGGTCAGGTAATTGGCCAAGCTAATGGCGACAACGTAACCATCAAGATGGTCAACGGTAAACCTACTGTCAATGGCGCCAACATTTTGGCCTCCATTCCCGCCTCCAATGGCATTATTCATGTGGTGGATGCCGTGCTTTTGCCTCCCAAAAAGAAATAGTTTAACATTTTTATCTAAATTGCGGATTATCCTCATCAGGCAGGATAATCCGTTTTTTTTATGCCAAAACCGTATATCCATCAAGCCAAATTTACTTTTAATGACTATCAAAAGGATACCTATCATATCAGTATGATGGCACGCTAATGGCGATGCTATTATACTGATATAAGCTAAGAAATGTATAGTTGAGCCTTGTAAAACCTGAATCGCAGACTTGTAAACCCCTAATCATGCTTAAATATGGCTCAAATCAAAATTGATTTTGTCTAAATCAAAATGGTTTTCACTCAAATCAATTGCGCTTTCACCCGAATCAACTTTGATTTTGCCCAAATCAAAATGGTTTTCACACAAATCAACTTTGATTTTGCCTAAATCAAAGTTGATTTCACTCAAATCAAAATGGTTTTCACACGAATCAAAATTGATTTAGCCAAAATCCAAATTGATTTTGGCCAATCATAAAGGTATTATAACTGTTTCTAAACTTATTAATGATGATTATAAGCCTCCATAATCATTATAAAGGCAAAAATCATTGCTAATGAAACTTAGTCCTGCTTAGCCTTATCCTCCAATTTTCGAAGCTTGGCATCGATGGAGAAAAGGTAAAAGAAAATGCCCACCAGAATGACCGACAAAACGGCAATGGCAACATATATTTTGCCCCCACTCACCATGGTTTGCTCCAGCCCACTTGCCGAATTCATCGGTTGAGCCGAAATATTGATAATCAAAGCAAGGATAAAAGTTAAGGAAAGGATTATTTTTTTTATCATAGTCATTTTATTTTTCGAAGAAGTATTTAGTAATGCGATTCATTCTGATTCGGATGTTTAAAATCCACATCCCGAGCAAGCACCAACCGATGACGGCAGGATAAAAAACCATACGCATGCTACTGTCTAGGTCATACTTGTTAAAGCCTGGGTTTCCGCCATTGCCGGGATGTAGCGAGTCGTTCATCCTAGGGAAAATGATCAAAAACAACACCAGCATGGTGAAGGCAATGATGCTGTAAACGGCTGCAATCCTTGCCCGTTTCTGTTCATCATCTATCGAGTTCCTAAGGATGAGGTATGCGAAATAAATGAGGAGCGTAACGGCAGCACCATTCACTTTAACATCGTTTACCCACCAGGCTCCCCAAGTAAAACGTGCCCAAATGCTGCCAGTAATCAATCCCAAAACGCCGAAAAAGATGCCTACTTTCGATGCCTCTACGGCTATGATGTCATCATTGAGGTTAAAAGTGCGAAGGTATTTGATGCTGTAAACCAAAGAAATGGTAATGATGAGCATCATGGTGAACCACATCGGAACATGGAAATATAGGTTCCTGATGGACTCATAAAGTATCGAACGATATGGAAAATGAAGGTAAGTGGCCTTGGTATTTTTAATGTCATCGATGCAATTGCTTGAAGCGGCACTGGAACTCATCGCAGCCAAAGTATCATCGGATTTATTGGTAATTCTTATTGCCTCGTCCAACATTACATTGCCGTCCTTCGAATCGTTAACCACCACATCAGCAAACAGATAGTCGTTTTTGCTAAGCTTAATGCTCGGAACATGGAACTTTGCCGTGATGCTTTGATCGTTAGCAACCGAAACAGAAGTGGCACAACTGATAAGCTTCAAGGTATCTATCTTAAGCCAAGCCTTTATCGATGAACCCGCTTCTTGAAAATGGGTATTATAACCTTTAATGTCAACGGAAATCGTATCCGAAACCGAAGCGACTTTTGGATTTACAGCTACAATTCCTGAACCGAGAGGAACCATTAAGCCCATTAATAAAGTGTAGGTCATAAAGACCACACAAAGGATTTTCCACCAGAGATTAGATTTTTTATTCATTGCGCCAAAGATAAGGAAACAAAATATAAGCAAGTGCTATCACTATCACATTTAGGCCCACCAGCATGACAATGTACTGATAATTAACTGAAAAATCTAATCCGTCGATGGCATTCTTCGAGAATCGGATAACGGTCATTATCAATGGAATCAATATTGGGAAGCTTAGAATAGCCATTAAAGTTACATTGTGGTTAGCCTTCGATGCGATGGCGGAAACCATGCTCATGACAGATGAAAACCCAAAACTGCCTAATATCAATGATAATAGGAACATGGGCATGTCTTGGATAATGTTTCCTAAGAATAAGATGTAAAAGAACAAGTTGATAAGTGATAACAGCAGCATCAAAACCAGATTGTAAATGATTTTTGACAAGATGACCGCCTCTGGACTGGCAAGTGAATAGAAGTAAAGCTGCAAGCCACGGCTCTCCGAAAGAAAGCTCTTGGCGATGGCATTGATGGCAGCAAACAACATGATGATCCAAAACAGCGCCACGTAAACTGGCGGTTCTATTACCCTTTTAAAAGATAAGTAACAGATGAAAACGGTGGAGATGACATACAGCAGCAAGCCCCCGAAAGCATACTTCTGCCTTATTTCCAAGGCAACTTCCTTCTTTATTAATGATTTGACTTCTTTCAGCAGCATGCAGGGTTTTGTTTACTATACGCCGCAAAAATATAAAATAGTTCTGTAGGTTATTCCTCCCGCCTGTTTATTTTATGAGTGAAGAACAAAAGTATCCTCGCGCTGAAGATCATCACCTGATACGAAATCCAGTCATAAAACTTACCCCATAGGTTTATTTTCTGCTCATAATCCTCCTTTGTAATCAAAACGGATTGCTTTTCTATCAAACCTAATACATGCTTCTTGAAATCCATTGCAAACCCCTCATCCAGCACATCTATATTGCATTCCACATTGTTATAGATGCTCAAGTCGTTGATGTTATACGACCCTATCGTTGTCCACATGTCATCCACCACCATGGCCTTGCCATGCAGCATCCTATCCTTTATTTCATAAAAGGTGATATCGTTCCGCAGCAACCAAGAATACAAGTATCTGGTGGCGTTCTTCACCATCGGCACATCAGCAAATCCCGTCAAAAGAATCTGAATCTTCACACCCCTCTTGGCGGTTTTCTTCATCAGTTGTCGATACCTTATCCCAGGCAAAAAATAACTTCCAACTATCACGATAGAGCTTTTCGCTGCCCTAAAGGCACGCCTATGACTCACCGTAATCGCCTTTTTGCCCCTTAGCCAATCATTTTCCACCACCCGAATCAGCGTTACCCCAGGTTCCATCTTAGAAAACTTGGGCAGTTTCGGTTTATTGAACCTAATCTGCGCCTCAAACTGTTTCAGCCATATCCGATTGCAAATCTTCGACAAGTCCACACACAAGTTCCCTTTCACCATCACGGCAAAGTCCACCCAAGCCACTTCCTTCGCAGTCCCACGATATTTATCCGCTATGTTTATGCCACCCACCAGCGCCGTTTTATCATCCACCACCAAAATTTTATGATGCAGCCGCCGCCCGATAAAGATGAACTTATTCTCCATAAAAGGAGCAAACCGCCGGATATTTATCCCCGCCGATTTCATCTCCTGTTCCTTCTTTTTAGTCATTTTGTTCGAGCCGAACGCATCAATCACCACAAACACCTTCACACCCCTTTTTGCCGCTTCTATCAGCCGTTCTATAGTTTCATTCCCCGTATCGTCGGGCTCAAAAATGTAAAACTGAAGATGAATCAACTCCTGCGCCCCCGCTATCAACCCATTCAGATGAGTAAAAAAATCCTCCCCACTCGTCAGCCATTTCACCTCGTTGCCAGGGCGATACGACCGTATATCAGGGAAAGTATTTCTAGCCATCGTCAAATAAATTTATTTTGCAAGCAAAATTAGCAAAACCCCAAGCAACCTCCTCCTCCTCCTCATAACTCATAACTCATAACTCATAACTCTTTCAAGGAGCCTACGGTTTCTTCTCGTATCATGGCCAGTCCCGCTATCCGCTGTAGCCGCTGCATCCCCACTTCCGAAACAAAGCAGCGGGCTGCCGCTACTAT
>CAIWCG010000071.1 GCA_903911135.1 uncultured Bacteroidota bacterium | reverse complement strand
TCGGCATGGGCAAGATGATGGTGGAGTAATTTACAACATCAGCCTTGCCATTTCTCCCCTATTCCACCACAAACTTACCGGTCTTGGTCAACTTATCGCCCACCGAAACCCGATAAAAATACATCCCTCCCACAAAATCTTTTCTGTTGATGGTAAAAATTCCATCCTGCGATACCTTTTCCATCACCAGCTCCCCAAAAACATCATAAACCACCACTTTCACCCTCCCCGAAACTGATGATTTCACCAGCAGCATCGAACTTCCCCCCACAGGATTCGGGAAAACCTTAACCGAGAGGTCATTATCCATTTTCGCCAACCCAGTTATCACCGGACAGATGCAGGAAGTCTTCCATAAACCCCTCCCATAGGTGGCGGCATATAAGGTTTGCTCCTCGCAACTGATGGCCATATCGAAAACTCTCACAATAGGCATACCAGCACCATAAGGCGACCAATCATTCATCAAACTGTCGCGATAATACACCCCGACATCGGTCCCCACAAACACCTTTTCATGAGCATTCGCCTGATATAAGATACAATTGACATTAACATTCGGCAAACTCCCCGAAACATTGCTCCAGGTAGCCCCACCGTCAGTGGTTTTAAACACCTTTTGCCCTGCTGTCTTGTTATAAAGCGTCACCCACAAGGTATTCGGAAAGGCAGTGCTGGCAGCTATCCCCGACTTGAAATTGTTTCCACCCACATTCGTGTCAGCCACCGTATTCCATGTCAGGCCATCATCGGCAGTATGGAAGATATTCGCATAGTTGCTGGCATAAATATGCCTAACGGTGGTATCGTAGTTCACCAATATCAGCCGTTCAGAGGTGGCACTAGAAAAGGTCAGGTTCGGCAGCGCATTCCATGTTGTTCCTGCATCGGTTGTAAGATAAACCCTATCGCCGATATAATACAGATTATCATGGTTCATCGGGTCCATCACATAATTCGTTTGGAACGGCTGATTGAAGTTGTAAGTTGGTATGCAATAGGTCCAAGTCACGCCTCCATCAACTGTTTTGGATAGATATCCGCTTTGAGTGCTGATATAATAAGTGTTTGGATTTATTGGATCGAATACGGTACAAAAACCATCCCCAGTTCCTAAGTTTCTATACATATTATTCTCCAATATCTTGTTGCCATTATCCTGCTGCCCAATCAATACTCTTTCATGTGCTGAATAATTAGCAGCAAGCCTATGGATATAAACATTGTTTAACCCATTGGATATGTTGTGCCATGTAACGCCCCAATCATAGCTTCGATTTATTCCACCATCATTCATTTCATACAATGCATTTGTTAATGGGTTTATCCTTAATCCGTGTTTATCAACATGAACAGCACCATTATTAATGTCATTTGAGTTGCTTAAAGCCCAAGTTGTGCCACCATCAATTGACTTCCATGTAAAAATGCCACCGATGAATACCATGTTTTCATCCGCAGGATTGATGGCAATCGTCAGGTCATAGCCAGCCTGACCTCCACAAGAATTACCAGTTGTGCTATAACCTAATATGTTATTGGTGCAATTTCCAACCCTATATTCAGTGAATGTAGTGCCTCCATCAATAGATTTAAACAAGCCATCCAAGCCTCCCTGCTGATTGACAGTTACCAATTGTATCAGATTAGGATTGGCTGGAGTTACTGCAAAATCCACTCCATATAATATGTTATTGAAGTGCGCGGATTCGGTCCAAGTATTTCCTGAATCCAAGGAACGATAAAACTTATTTGGATTGCCATTAGCATCAAAATAGGTCGTGGCATAAAGTATTTCTGGATGTGCAGCATTTTGCAAACACCTCGTGAATTGCCCTGAAACAGACATGCTCCAAGTTGCGCCACCATCATTTGATTTTAAGATTCCTTTGTTTGTGCAGGCAATAAGTTGCTGGTGATTATTCGCAAACATAATTACATTAATAATATAAAAATAAGGTGCTGGAGCTGGAATAATAGAAGCAGTATCCCATGTGTTTCCGCCATCTATTGAGCGATAAATTCCATCAATGTAGTTACCGTAAGTTCCTCTTCCTACCAGCAACAAACTATCGGGGTAATTTGGATATATAACAATTTGATTTCCGCCTATGACGGGCATATTGTCGGTGAGGCAATGCCATGTTGCAGCGTTATCATTAGTTTTCCACGCACCTCCGGCACCACAAATCCAAAAAGTGCTGCTGTCAGTTGGATGAAAGATGGTATTATAAACCAAGCCCAATCCATTCAATGCTTGAGAATCAGGAGGTGTTTGGGTAGGACCCAATGGTAGCCATGTTTGAGATAAAACGTTAATGGTAATGGTGATAAAGAAAATTAACAACAATAGATTTTTCATCGTGCTTTTGGATATATTATCATGTAAAATTAGTAAATCATTTGTGAAATAAAAAACTTTACAAATACTATTCTCTAAAAGATAAACTATATTTGCCATAATATTTAAAAACAAAATCATGAAAAAAACAAAACTCCTTATTCTAGTAATCTTAATCATTTCTGGCTTTAAAAGCCTTACAGCCCAAGTAGTTTGCGATTCAACGGCCAACATTGTCATCTACTCGAATTATGATGGTGGTGTCTTAAACATCAATGTGGATGAACACATTCCTAATCTCAAGATTGGGGTGGTAACTTATGAACCTGTTACGATAAATATTTCAGGAACATATGTCGCGGATGTAACTGGAGTCATTTATGCGGGATATGTTTCAACAACCAATCATCATTGCAATAATTCCCCTGCAACTACAACAATTACTGGTGTTGCATCGAACATTACTTCTATTAATTTTCTGCCTGCGGTTTCCTATAATAACCCGGATGGATATTCAATGATTGTATGCAACACAAGTTGCAGTGACACTACAGATCAAGGCGGTTGCAACACACCAGACCAGGTGGTTTATTATTTTGAGAATGCTTTTTCGGGAACATTCCGTTATCATTTTACCCAATATGGATGTTGGAATACGACTCCCTATCTTGTTTCATCTGGAGGTAATTGCTGTGCTGCTCCCGTCACCACTAGCAATCATGAAATACATTCTAAAAACATTAAAATATTTCCAACTGTTCTGCATAATAACGATGTATTGAACTTTATTGGAATTGATGACAATTCAACTCTTTCGATTGCTGATTTATTAGGAAGAGAAATAAAACATATCTTTATAGGAACTAACAAACAACTTTTATTTAACATTGAAAATATAACTAAAGGGATGTATTTTTACATGCTTTTATCAAAAAATGGTGGTGTGATTACCACTGGAAAGTTGATTGTTGAGTAAGTATTGTAAAGCATCCATCGGCTTGAAACAATCCATAAGGAGGGCTATGAAAGTCCATAATGACTTATAATAATCAATCAAATGTGGATTGTACCCAATAATCGATTAACAATGCAAATAGGAGTCATTCGGCAAAATACATAATCGGAAGACGCCTATTTCTATTCTAATTTCGTTTAATTTGCCTCGATGAACAGAAAAGGGCAAATTATTAATGGAATGTTTTTGATGGGCTGTTGGAAACAGGTTCCTTCGGCGATATTTCTGGTTCTATCTTTGCTTTCAGGTCCGTCCATATATGGTCAGGAATTCATCAACAATGACGGAAAGGAAGATTTGATTATTGGGGCAAATGCTCATTACGGTTGGGTGATCATGCATCGGCCAAGCATGGCGAGAGTGATAACCGGGCATACGTCGGCCTTTGAACTGAACATTGGCAAGCAAACCATCGGCAAACAGGCGTGGAACGAGTGGTATAAATATCCAATTGTTGGGGCCAGTTATTTTTTTGCTGACTTGGGAAACCCGCAACAAATGGGGTATGCTCATGCCGCTTATGCCTGGATAAATTTTCCCTTGGCACGAAAACAAACTTATACTTTCAGCTTTCGATTAGGGGCAGGGTTGGGATACATTACAAAGAAATTCGAGCGGGTGGAAAACTATAAGAATGATGTCATCGGGTCACATCTCAATGGGGTGATGCATTTGAATTTCGAGAATTCCTGGAAGCTATCCACTCCACTGAATTTTTACACAAAAGTGGGCATTACACATTTCTCGAATGGGGCATACAAAACTCCGAACCTCGGTATCAATATCTGCACATTAAGTATGGGCTTTACCTATCGTTTTGGTCATGACACAATTCATTTTCCACCAAAGAAAAACCGCATTCCATTTGCTGACAAGAAGCTATTTTATTATTTGACAGTAGCTGGAGGAGCCAAAGAAATCGCTCCACCGGATGGGGATAAATATGGAGTAGTTTCGGTATCCTTTGCCGCCATGAAACAATTGGGATACAAGAGCAGTCTTGGGATAGGGCTTGATTATTTCAATGATGCATCCTTGAAACCCTTGTTTTTAAGCGATACCACCTTTATCGGGAAGAATTATCATGTGGCAAGAATCGGACTTGTTGCTGCACATGAATTGGCCATTTCGAATGTTCGCATTGTCATGAACCTGGGATATTATCTGCTCAGCGACTGGAAAGCGAATGGGATGATTTATGATAGGATAGGTTTGAAATATTATATGAACAGACACCTTTTTGCCAATGTTACATTGAAGACGCATTTTGCTAAGGCGGACTTTTTGGAGATGGGATTCGGGTATAAATTTTAAAGGATAATGAAGAAGAATTGGCTATTGAAAATTGGGATGTTTTTGTTGATTGTCAACACGTCGTGCAAAAAGGACCAGATGCTGGATTGCTTTAAAAGCACTGGACCGATAGAGAGTGAAGACCGAACTGTAACTGAAAACTTCAATGTAATTGAAGTGAATAACAATATCAATCTGATTTTAACTGATGATACAGTAGCCAGCATCAAGGTAGAGGCTGGAAACAATCTTCTTTCGGAAATTACCACAGATATTGCCGATGGAAAACTAACGTTAAAAAATAATAATAAATGTAACTGGGTTCGAAAATTCAATGTGCCGATAAATGTGTATGTCCATGCTCATCCCATAGATAAGATTTTAGGTTATAACACAGGGGACATTACAAGTACCAACGCCATTAAAAACAACATTTTCAATTTTGAAGGATGGAGTTCAGGGCATTTCGATTTGACGGTGGATTGCCAGGAACTGGACTGCAGCTTGAATGTCGATGTGTGTGATGCAGTAGTTCATGGGCATGCTGATAATTGTTTCCTTTGGACTGCCGGCAATGGTTTCTTTCATAACGAAGACTTGACAACAACAAATACGTTTTTGACCACCAAAAGTACTGGTGATACTTATGTAAACGCTGCTAATATCCTTTCAGTAAAAATTCTTGGGGAGGGCAATGTTTATTTTACCGGCAACCCTATCATTACACAGACGATTAGCGGCAAGGGGAAATTGATAAAACAATGAAATAACCTTTATTGCGTTATTGGGTCATCACAACAGCTATCCGATGAAAACGTTGATTAATCTTACCCTGATACTAACCATGCTGTCGATGATGGCATGTGCTCAAAAAGGCAATAAAGAACAAGCTAACAGTATAAAACAAAATAATAAAACCATGAGTGATTCAATTATAAAAAGCGATGAGGATTGGAAAAAACAATTGACTCCGGAACAGTTTGACGTAACCAGAAAGAAAGGAACAGAAAGGGCTTTCTCCAACAAGTATTGGGACAATCATAAACAAGGAACCTATTACTGCATCTGTTGTGGCAAGCCTTTGTTTTCGTCAAAGACCAAATTCGATTCTGGCACCGGATGGCCTAGTTTCTTTGCTCCATTGGATAGCAACAATGTGAAAAACAATGTGGACAAAACCTACGGCATGGAACGCGTAGAAGTAGTTTGCAATCATTGCGGAGCACACCTGGGGCATGTGTTTGACGATGGACCGGAACCTACCCATCTTCGCTATTGCATGAATTCGGCTTCATTGGATTTTAAAGAGGAGAAATAGCCTCCAGAATAATCGTAAAAAGGATAGATTAAGCGATAATTAGCGGGGAATTAAATGAAATCTCCGGTAAATTGTGTAATTTTACGCCTGCTAACAATAATTTAATGATGCAAAAAGTAACTTTCAACAATAAATACAGTCCGTTTTTCGATGCTTTGAAGGCTAATGTAGATAACTATTTTAAAACCAATAAAATAGAGCCTACGGGCAACTTCAAGCTTTATTTAAAAACAATCCTACTTGCACTTTCAGCCATAACCATCTATACTATCCTGGTATTTTTTACCCCTGCCGTATGGATTTCCGTTCTGCTATGTTCCCTGTTCGGGTTCACGCTGGCAGGGATAGGTTTCAATGTGATGCACGATGGTGCCCATGGCAGCTACTCGAACAAGAAATGGATCAACAATCTGGGTGCCTTTACCTTGAACATGATGGGTGGCAGCTCCTATATCTGGAAAATAAAACACAACATCAACCACCATACCTTTACCAACATAGAAGGGCTTGACAGCGACATAGACATCAAATTCTGGATGCGGCTGCACAAGGACCAGGAATACCATTGGTTTCATAGGTTTCAGTACATCTATTTCCTGTTTTTCTATGGCATATCCTATTTCATGTGGGTATATTATCTGGATTTCGCCAAGTACTTCTCGAGCAAGATAAGCACCACCTCCTTAAGAAAGATGGCCCTCAAGGATCATATCAATTTCTGGATAAGCAAAATCGTCTATACTGCATTCTTCATTGTCATTCCGATATTCATGGTAGGTCTAATCCCCACCATAGTAGGTTATTCCATCATCGTGGTGGTATGCGGAATCACCATCAGCATCGTGTTTCAGTTGGCGCATGTGGTAGAGGATACTGCTTTCCCGATGCCTGCCGAAGGCACCAACAAGATAGACAACGAATGGGCCATCCACCAGGTGCTTACCACTGCCGATTTTGCCACCCACAACAAGGCCATAAGCTGGTTTGTGGGCGGATTGAATTTCCAGGTGGTGCATCATCTCTTCCCCAAGATTAGCCACATACATTATCCGAATATCAGTGCCATCATTCGCGATACCTGCAAGCAATACAATGTGCCTTACAAGGAATATCCCACCTTTTTGAGTGCCGTCCGGTCGCACATCATGCAGTTGAAGCAACTCGGCGTCAACTAAGGCCCTGCCAATAACAATCTTTATTCTCTTCTTGCCATTATGAGTGCACCGAAACGGATGCAATTATAGAAGCAGGTTGAATTACGTGTTGGTGAAACACAGTTCGTTGGGATTTATTAACCCGACCATTATATTTTTTGATGGTTGTACATTCTAAATGATATGACGAAGGATTGTAAATTCTTCGTAGCAGGGGAATTGTTTAAAATGCTATTTGCTAAGTTTCCAGAAGGAGATTTAATCCTCATAAATTTTAACATTTAAAGCCTTCAGCACCAATTTTAGCCTCCCAAAAGTATCCTGACAAGCTAAAAGCCCGATTTTTTATGCCTGTCGGTAATAACCGAGAGGCATATTCTGGGCAGTTTATGCCTGTCGGTAATAACCGAGAGGCTATTTTGGGGCGATTTATGCTCGTCGGTAATAACCGAGAGGCCATTTTGGGGCGATTTATGCCTGTCGGTAATTACCGAATGGCTATTTCGACGCAGTTTATGCCTGTCGGTAATTACCGATTTGTTAAAATTTTAGGATTTATAAGACTCAAAAGAAAGGGAAAATGGGTTTCTGAAACCTAACCGGTTATTACTTATCGGTATAAATTAGTTGATTTTATCGGTTAGTATTTATCTTTTCTGGATAAATTCAATCCCTCTAATGCGAAGTTTCTTTAGTCTTTTCTTTCTGCTGATTATTGAGAAAGGATTAGTTTTATTGACAGCAATAATCAGCATCATCAGATACTTATGCCCCTAATCTATCTTTTGTTTCAAATATTTCTTGATGATGTCTTGATAATTGCCCTCATTCGGGGCTATCATCAAGGCATCAGGAAAATTAAAGCTTGAAGAAGAAATAGCACACTGCTGCCCATTCCTTTTTCACTCCGTTGGCATGGCCTATGGTGGAGTGGCTGGAGTTTTCAACCGTTCCGTCCGACTTTACATAGCCGATGGTGGAGTGGCTGGAGTTTTCTACCGTTCCGTCCGACTTTACATAGCCGATGGTGGAGTGGCTCGAATTTTCTACCGTTCCATCCGACTTGATGTAGCCGATGGTGGAATGGCTGGAATTTTCGATGGTCCCATCCGACTTGATGTAGCCCACGGTGGAATGGCTGGAGTTTTCGATGGTTCCATCAGATTTGATGTAACCGGCAGTGCTGTGACTGCTGCTTTCCAAGGTTTGCGCCGAAGCTGCAAAGCCCATCATGAAAGCGATGAAAAGGATAGTTAAATGTTTCATTTTATTATTATTTGGTTAAGAGAATGGTCCATTTATTATTGGCCAAGAAGTTCCTTGACCATCGCCGACACAATCTTGTTGTCGGCCTTGCCAGCCAACTGCTTCGATGCCATACCCATCACCTTTCCCATTTCGGCAGGCGATTTTGCCCCAGTGTTCACGATGATTTCCTTGATGATGGTGCGAATTTCGTCTTCACCCATCTGCTTGGGCAAATATTTCTCGATGATGGCTACCTCTTCCTGTTCCTTTTGGGCCAGTTCAGGGCGGTTTTGCGAGATGTAAATCTCGGCAGATTCCCTTCGTTGCTTGACGAGTTTCTGCAGCATCTTAATTTCCTCTTCCGCCGATGCTTCACCACTGGCACCAGAAGTCTTGGCAATTATCAAAGCCGATTTTATGGCTCTCAATCCTCTTAGGCCGGCTTCATCCTTGGCCAGCATCGCTGTTTTTATATCAGCATTTATTGTGTCTGTTAAACTCATGATTTTTAATTATTTTTATGGTTAATAAATTTTATGATTCGAAATAAGTTGTTGTGTCAATGGCTTCTACGGCTGTAACTTCGGGCACAGCACGCATCACGGCCTGTTCCAAGCCAGCCTTTAAGGTCATCATGCTCATTTTGCAATCTCGGCAAGCGCCAATGAACTGGACTTTCACCACCATGTCGTCGGTAACTTCCTGAAGGATTACATTGCCACCATCCGACTCCAAATAAGGACGCAATTGTTCCAAGGCAAGTTCTACCTTAGCTAAAAAATCCTTATCCTTGTTCAAACTCATGTGGAATAAATACTAATTGCTGCCGCTCATCAGTACTTTGGTAGGCTCGGCAGTGGCATTTCTGATAGCCACCTGCTGGGCTATATTCTCGGCCAACTGAATGAATGCAATGCTGGAAGGAGTGCCCTCAAGCAACACGATAGGACGACCGATATCACCGGATTCGCAGATGTTTTCTTCGATTGGAATCTGTCCGAGCAATGGAATGTTCAGTTTCTCTGCCAGTTCCTTTCCGCCATCCTTGCCGAAGATATAATATTTCTTGGCGAGATTTTCAGGAGGGCTGAAATAGGCCATGTTTTCTATCAAGCCCAAAATGGGAACATTGATAGGATCCATTTGGAACATGCTGATACCTTTTATTGCATCGGCCAAGGAAACATTCTGTGGAGTGGTGACGATGACAGCACCCGTTACAGGGACGGCGGAAACCAAAGAAAGATGAATGTCACCGGTGCCTGGCGGAAGGTCGATGATCATATAGTCAAGGTCTCCCCAAACAGCATCGCTGAACAATTGGTTCAAGGCCCTTGAAGCCATGGCCCCACGCCAAACGATTGCCTTGGAAGGATCAACCATGAAACCGACAGAGAGCACTTTCACCCCGAATTTTTCTGGAGGAATCATCATCCCCTTTCCATCTACCTCGTGTACCTGAAGTCGTTCGCTTTCAAGATCAAACATCATCGGAGCGGAAGGACCATAGATATCCGCATCCACCAATCCGACCTTTGCTCCGGTCATGGCCAAGGCCACAGCCAAATTGCAAGCTACTGTAGATTTACCTACACCACCCTTGCCCGAGGCAACAGCAATGATATTCTTTACCCCTGGCAACAAAACATCCTCGCTCTTTCTATTGGTTGTAACGTTTGATGTCATGTTGATGGTGACATTGGCCGTTTCATCAACAAAATGAATAATGGCATTTCTGCAAGCCTGTTCTATCATCGCCTTCAAAGGGCATGCTGGCGTTGTCAATACCACAGAAAAGGAGACATTCTTGCCATCCACTTCTATATCCTTTACCATGTTTAAGGTAATCAAATCCTTTTTTAAATCCGGTTCGATTACGTTGCTTAACGCATCGATTACTTGTTCTTTGGTTATACTCATGGCGCAAAAATAAACATTATATTATTATACCATCGAAAAAAACATTAAGCATTTAAAATGTTAAATGATGATAAAAAATGTTGCGGTGTTCAAAAATCTTTTGTAATTTCACACTCGATTTATAAAACATTAAATAATTAATAACATGGGAAATTTAAACTTTACTTCAATAACAACCAAACTTTTCGTAGTTCTTTTCATCATGTTTGGCATGATGATAAACCAGGCATCGGCTTCTTGTAGTGCAAGTTTTACCTGGACACAAACAGCTAACAACACGATAACATTTACTAACACCTCGATGGGTACCTTCACCAACCCAACTTATTATTGGGCTTTTGGGGATGCAACAAACAGTAATTTGCAAAGCCCTGTGCATGTTTTTAATATTCCTGGTGCTTATGTTGTATGCATGCATATTACAGATAGCATTGCTGGATGCACGAGTCATATTTGTGACACAATCCATGTAACAGGAGTGGTTATTTGCACTTTAACTGCAACTTGTGGGCAATATCATGCGGCAAGCTGCAATACTTGTACTGATGGTTCAGCTTATGTTAGTGCCACTGGTGGAACTTCACCTTACACTTATGTATGGAACACTTCTCCAGTTCAAACGACGCAGGTGGCTACCGGACTCCTCCCAGGAACCTACTCCGTTATTATTACTGATGCAAACAATTGTACCGCAACCTGTGTGGCAACTGTTAGTTACACTGCATGCAACCTCGCTGCCTATACTTATCAACTAACCAATGCATCTTGTTCCACTTGTGCAGATGGAGTGGGGCGTTGTTATGCCAGCGGAGGTACTACACCTTACTCCTATTCCTGGAGCACTTCGCCAGTTCAGACTACTGCCAATGCTACTGGGCTTGTGCCTGGTTTGTACACCTGTTGTGTTACTGATGCACATAATTGCGTTTCTTGCAGTACGGTTCATATTACAGATTCAGTTAATTGCAATAACTTCGCAGTATCCTGCTCGCAATTTTATCCTGCAAGTTGCAACACTTGCCCTGATGGATTTGGACTAATAACTGCTTCTGGAGGAACCTCTCCTTATTCTTATACTTGGAGCACATCTCCGGTTCAACTTACTTCTACCGCCTCTGGTCTGCTTCCAGGCACCTATTCAGTTTGTGCCACTGATGCTCATGGCTGTGTGGCTTGTTGTTCTGTGACCATTACTGATTCCTTCTTTTGTAATCTCAGTGTTGGCTGCTATCAATATCATATCGCGAGTTGCAGCACCTGTGCTGATGGAATAGGCCATGCATCCACTTCAGGTGGAGCCACTCCATATAACTATTCCTGGAGCACCTCTCCAGTCCAAACAACTTATGCTGCTACTGGACTTCTTCCCGGCAGTTATTCCGTTTGTGTTACCGATGCGAACAACTGTACGGCTTGCTGTGTAGTTACCATCACTGATTCTTCCAATGTCAACTGCAACATGTATATGGGTTGCTATCAATATCAAAATGCATCTTGCTCTACCTGTGCCGATGGAGTAGGTCATGCATATGCTTCGGGTGGTGCCTCCCCTTATACCTATTCTTGGAGCACTACTCCGGTTCAAACCACACAGGTGGCCACTGGTCTTCTCCCAGGCACGTACACCGTTTGTGCTACCGATGCTCATAACTGCACCGCTTGTTGTGTGGTAACCATTACCGACACATACAACTGCAATACCTTGGCTGTTTCTTGCTATCAATATCATCAGGCAAGCTGCAATACCTGCCACGATGGTGCTGCTCATGCCTATGCTTCCGGTGGCACTGCCCCTTATACCTATTCTTGGAACACCAGCCCTGTCCAAACAACTGCCTTTGCCACTGGGCTTGCTGCTGGAAGTTATGTAGTACTCGTTACCGATGCTCATGGATGCACCAATTCCTGCACCGTAAACATCACCTATACCACCAACAGTTGCCAGGCCTATTTCTATTTCTATCCTGATACATCGGCCCCACATACCTATTGGGCTATTAATTATTCCACCAGCAACCATCCTCCTATTTCCTATCTTTGGACTTGGGGCGACAACACCTCCTCTACAGGGCCATATCCTTCGCATACCTATTCCACACCTGGCACCTATACCATTTGTTTGACCATTACCGATTCGGCAGGATGCACCAGCACCTATTGCCGTACCGATTCCGTCATGCGTACCTCCAGTTCCATTATTTATGTCAATGTCATCTCGCCCACTACCGGCATCACCGAATCGCAGGTGCTGAACAACTGGTCCGTCTATCCGAACCCGGTAAACAGCTCCATGATGATCAACTATTCCTTGGTTCAGGCCACTAATGTAAACATCGACATCTACGATATTCTTGGCAATAAAGTCAGCGAGGTGCTGAACACCCATCAGCCACAAGGAAATTATTCCATCAACTGGGATGCACGCAACACCCCACAAGGAATATACCTCCTCCAAATCAAGGTAAACGACAAGGTCATCTCCAGCAAGATAGCCGTGATGAAATAAGGAATTCCCTTCTTCAACACAAAGACCGCTTCATGCATTAGGGGCGGTCTTTTTGTTTTAATGATAATTATACCTCTATGAGTGCACCGAAACGGCTGCAATTATTAATCCTAATTTTTAATTCCTAATTCTTTTAAGGAGCCGATGTTCACTTCTCGTCCCGACTGCGTCCCGCTATCCGCTGTAGCCGCTGCATCCCCATTGCCGACACCAAGCAGCGGGCTGCCGCTACTATCGGGGCTATGCTTTGACGGCAGCTTGCTCGAAACAGCTTTCATCGAATAACCTGGCTACGGCGAAAAGGCTTTGCCTTTTCGCCGTAGCGGGTAAATGATAAAAAGTTCATTCGAAGCTACCTGCCGTCAAAAACTAGCCCTGACATGCCCAGCTTATCCTGCCATTACGAAGGCCATTGCCTTGGCGGCAGATAATCGATGGCTGGCAGGTAGTACATCGGACGAGTACCGGACATAGGCTTCAAAAAAAAAGAAAATAATGGGAGCATTTTCCGATTTATAGTGTGCATTTTATCCTTTTCAAGCGTCGGATGTCCAGATTTTAAGCTGTGTGAGTCGTTTTGGCAGCTTTGCAAGTCGTTTATCCTACTTTGCAAGTCGTTTGCAAAGCTTTGAAAATCGTTTGCAATGCTTTGCAAGTCGTTTGCAATGCTTTGCAAGTCATTTGCAATCGTTTGCAAGTCGTTTGCAATCGTTTGCAAGTCGTTTGCAAGGCTTTGCAAGTCATTTGCAATGCTTTGCAAGTCGTTTGCAAGGCTTGCAAGTCGTTTGCAAAGCTTTGAAAGTCGTTTGCAAAGCTTTGCAAGTCATTTGCAAAACAGGGAAAATCATCAAAAAAGCAATCCTGAATTCAATCCTACATAAATTTCCTATCTTTGCCACATGAATATAACTATCGATCCTCATTCGGGCTTCTGCTTCGGCGTCGTTTTTGCCATCCAAATGGCCGAAAACGAACTCGAACAATCGGGAACTCTATACTGCCTTGGCGACATTGTCCATAATAACATGGAGATAGAACGGCTAAAGGCAAAAGGTTTGAAAATCATCAATCATGACGATTTAAAGTCTCTCCACGACTGTAAAGTCCTCATCCGCGCTCATGGCGAACCGCCCGAAACCTACCAAACCGCTATCGAAAACAATATCGAACTCATCGATGCCTCCTGCCCGGTAGTCCTAAAACTCCAAAACCGTGTACGCACCAGCTTCGACGATATCGAAGACAACCATGGGCAAATAGTCATCTATGGCGAAGTGGGCCATGCCGAAGTTGAAGGCCTCGTTGGCCAAACCAGTGGCGATGCAATCATCGTTTCCAAAGAAGAAGACCTGAACAAGATAGATTTCACCAAACCCGTCTATTTCTTTTCGCAAACTACCAAAAGTACTGATGGTTTCAATAGGATGCAACATCTCATAGAAGAGAAAATTAAAGCAAATCAAGGTACGATAACCCACGAAAACTTCGAATCGAACGATACCGTATGCCGCCAAGTCTCGAATCGGGAGCCTCAACTGCTTAAGTTCGCCACCGAACACGATGTCATCATCTTCGTAAGCGGTAAAAAAAGTTCTAATGGCAAGGCATTATATGGTGTCTGCAAATCCGTCAACGATAAAACCTATTTCATCTCCGACCTCGACGAATTGAACCAGATAAGTTTTGCAGGCATCAATAGCGTAGGAATATGTGGTGCCACCTCCACCCCCATGTGGCTCATGGAACAAGTTGCCAATACCCTCAAAACAAAGGAAGGAATCCTTAATTAGTTTCCATTTTCAACATTTTACTGCATCATTAATGATATTTAAAGGAAGAATGTGTTTTGCATGTTAAATATTATTGATAGATTTGCAGCCCCAATTACAAAAAGTAATACAATTTAATAAATAAAATAATGATTAATCAAGAAGAACAAGAAAACACTTCCACCCCAAACGAGGGAACAGTCAATATGGAAGAGGCCCAAGTGGCTCAAGAGACTGTAGCAACAGAAAACACTGTTGAAACAACTATGCAGGAAACTCCTGTAAATGTAACTAATGAAGTACCTGAAGCAATTGCAGTAGAAACTCCAGCCCCAGTTAAGGTTACCCCAAAAGGCCCACTCAAACCAGATGAAAATTTCGATTGGGATGGCAACAGCAAAGGAGGTGACAATTACAAACCTGAAGAAAGAAATGCTCTTGAAGAGAAGTACGGTAAAACAATCAACACCATTACCGATTTTCAAGTTGTAAAAGGTACGGTCGTGTTTCTTAACGATAGGGAAGTTGTTGTAAACATAGGTTATAAATCCGATGGTTTGGTTGCCCTTTCCGAGTTCAGAGGTACACCAAACCTTAAGATTGGCGATAAGGTAGATGTTTATGTTGAGTCTCAAGAAGACAAGAATGGTCAATTGATCCTTTCACATAAGAAAGCGATTTCATTGCGTTCTTGGGAACGTGTGAACGAAGCGCTTATCTCCGAAGAAATCGTTCATGGATATATTAAAGGTAAAACTAAAGGTGGCTTGATTGTCGATCTTTTTGGCCTGGAAGCATTCCTTCCAGGTTCTCAGATTGATGTTCGTCCAATAAAGGATTTCGATATTTTCTTAGGGAAAACCATGGAATTCAGAGTTGTAAAGATCAACGAAGAATTCAAGAATGTGGTAGTTTCCCATAAAGCTCTTATCGAACATGAATTGGAAGCTCAAAAATCAGAAATCATGTCTCGACTTGAGAAAGGTCAAGTTATCGAAGGCGTCGTTAAAAACATTACTGCCTATGGTGCATTCCTCGATCTTGGAGGCATTGATGGTTTATTGCATATCACTGATATGTCCTGGGGTCGAATCAATCATCCTGAAGAAGTACTTCAGATTGATCAGACAATAAATGTTGTAATTCTTGATTTTGATGATGAAAAGAAGAGAATTGCCCTTGGCTTGAAACAATTAACCCCACATCCATGGGATAAATTGGACCAGAACTTAAAGGTCGGAGATATTTTAAAAGGAAGAGTTACAGTTATAGCAGATTATGGTGCTTTCATGGAAATAGGTCCAGGACTTGAAGGTTTGATTCATGTTTCAGAAATGTCTTGGAGCCAGCACTTAAGGTCTCCTCAAGAATTCATCAAACCAGGTGAAGAAGTAGAAGCTGTTATTCTTTCATTAAATAGGGAAGAAAGGAAAATGTCTCTTGGCATGAAACAATTAAAACCAGATCCATGGTTGAATGTTGGCGAGAGATATCCTATCGGTTCGAAACATAAAGTTACGGTTAGAAACTTTACCAACTTCGGTATTTTTGTTGAATGTGAAGAAGGTGTTGATGGATTGGTTCATATATCTGATCTTTCTTGGACAAAACGTATCAAGCATCCTGCTGAATTTGCTAAAATGGGTGAAGTATTGGATGCTGTTGTTCTTGAAGTCGATGAACAAAACAAAAGGATTGCATTCGGATTGAAACAATTGGAGGAAAATCCTTGGGATGTTTATGAAACCGTCTTTACAGTTGGTTCCATTCATGAGGGAACTGTTATGAAAATCATTGACAAAGGTGCATTTATTGCTCTTCCTTATGGTGTTGATGGATATGCTCCATTGAAACACATGATTAAAGAAAATAAAAGCCCTGCCAAGCTTAATGAGAAATTAGAATTCAAAGTAATCGAATTCAGTAAAGACAGTAAGCGTATTGTAGTTTCTCATTCTAGAGTTTGGGAAGACAAGTTGGCTCATGGTCAAGCAAAGGAAAATGAGAAGATGTCTGCAGAAGACATGGAAAATGCAAAAACTCTCGAGAAGATTCAAGGTTCTGTTGAAAAACCAACTTTAGGTGATTTTGCTTCTTTATCCAGTTTGAAGACCGAATTGGAAACAAGCGAAAGAGAAAAGAAGATTGAAGAACTCAACAGCAAATATGAAGCCGCTCAAGCTGAAGAAGCCGAAAAGAAAGCTAAGAAAGGTAGACCAAAAAAGAAAACCGATGAAGAAATAGCTGCCGAAGGTTCTTCTCCTGTTGAAAATTCAGAAGAAACTCCAACTAGTGAAACTCACCAAACGGAGGATGAAAAACCAAAAGATGAGTAATAAATTTGAAAAAGCCTTCCAATTGGAAGGCTTTTTTTTGAAAGGATGATTTGAAGCATTATGGAACAACGGTCATTATTAAATAGCGAACAGTTTTCGATAACCATTAACAGGCTTTGTTATGAGTTGATTGAGAACCATAATAGTTTCGACGACTCGGTGATTATCGGCCTTCAACCTCGTGGCATATATCTCTCAAGAAGAATCAAGGCTCATCTGGCAAAAATTTTGAATAACGACAAGCTTCTTTCAGGCAATTTGGATGTTACCTTTTATCGAGATGATTTCAGAAGAACCGAGAAGATTCACATTCCGAGCACCACCGAGATTGATTTTATTGTGGAGAACAAGAAGGTCATCCTCATTGATGACGTCCTTTATACCGGTCGAACGATTCGTGCCGGATTGGATGCCATCCTTTCGTATGGAAGACCGAAAAAAGTGGAGTTGCTTGTTTTGATAGACCGAAGATATAGCCGACAGCTACCCATAGAACCCGATTATGTAGGGAAACGGGTAGATGCAATGGCTTCTGAAAAGGTAAAGGTGGAGTGGAAAGAAATAGACGGAAACGACCAAGTATGGTTACAAACTAAAGAATAAAATCACTATGGCATTAAGCGTAAAACATCTTTTAGGAATCAAATATCTTTCCCTCGAAGATATTTTACTCATCCTGGAAACCGCCGAAAACTTCAAGGAAGTAATTAATCGCCCCATCAAGAGGGTGCCTTCCTTGAGAGACATTACCATTGCAAACCTGTTTTTCGAAAACTCTACCCGTACTCGCCTTTCTTTTGAGTTGGCAGAGAAACGATTGGGTGCCGACATTTTGAATTTCACCGCCTCCGCTTCGTCCGTAACCAAGGGAGAAACATTGGTGGATACGGTAAACAACATTCTTTCGATGAAGGTGGATATGCTGGTGATGCGACATCCTAATCCGGGAGCGGCCATCTTTCTTTCCAACCATGTAAGCGCAAATATCGTCAATGCAGGCGATGGCACGCACGAACATCCTACTCAGGCGCTCCTCGACGCCTTTACCATCCGCGAGAAATTAGGAGAAATAAAAGGCAAAAAGATTGCCATCATCGGCGACATCAGCCATTCACGCGTAGCATTGTCGAACATCTTCTGCCTACAAAAATTAGGTGCCGAGGTAATGGTATGTGGCCCCACCACTTTGATTCCGAAGCACATGGCATCCTTGGGCGTTCGCGTTACACACAATTTACGCGAAGCCCTAAACTGGTGCGACGTAGCCAACGTACTCCGCATCCAGCTCGAACGACAAGACATCAAGTACTTCCCCTCCTTGCGCGAATACATCATGCTTTTCGGCATCAACAAAGCCATCATCGACTCGCTCGACCACGAAATCGTCATCCTCCACCCCGGTCCGATAAACCGAGGAGTAGAAATAACCAGCGACGTAGCCGATTCCTCCCAGTCCGTCATCTTGGATCAGGTCGAAAACGGCGTAGCCATCCGCATGGCAGTGCTTTATTTGCTCGCCGGCAAGGTGAGTTCATAGGCCTCAAAACAAAAAATCAGCAGCACCAAATTATTTTTTTTAAGGAGCCTACGGTTTCTTCTCGTATCATGTACGTCCCGCTATCCGCTGTAGCCGCTGCATCCCCTTTTCTTGATGCAAAGCAGCGGGCTGTCGCTACTATCGGGGCTATGCTCTGACGGTAGGTTGCCTCGAAAGAACTTTTGGCAGATGGAGGAAGGATTTATATAAATCAGGAAAGCTTAATTCAGGTTTAAATATTGGTTCTACCAGTAGCAAGTTTCCTACCGGTAGAACCACACGTGGTTTCTGCAATCGGAAACTTCCTACTGATAGAATCACACGTGGTTTCTGCTATCGGAAACTTCCTACTGATAGAATCACACGTGGTTTCTGCAGTCGGAAACTTCCTACAGGTAGAATCACACGTGGTTTCTGCAGTCGGAAACTTCCTACAGGTAGAATCACGAGTAGTTTATGCAATCGGAAACTTGCTACTGTAGAAACCAAACTTTTAATGCCTTTTAGCTTAAAAGGCAAGGGAAAATCTTCTAGATGCACCCATCGTGGGGCGGAATTTGTTCGTGGAAACACTTTTTTTGGGTGGTGCTGCGGCGAAAAGGCAAAGCCTTTTCGCCGCAGCCAGGTTACTTATTAAAAGTTCTTTCGAGGCAACCTGCCGTCGGAAATAGCCCCGATAGTAGCGGCAGCCCGCTGCTTTGCATCAAGAAAAGGGGATGCAGCGGCTACAGCGGATAGCGGGACGTACATGATACGAGAAGAAACCGTAGGCTCCTTATATGAATTATTAAATGGAGGGGTAAATTGTATTATTTCAATAGAAATAGGGAAGGAAATGGGAATTTTATTCCGTCCCGATGTTTGATGTATTTATTTATGTACTTTTACGGCGGAAAGAAATGAATGACTCTCTATAAAAATAATCTTTACTTCTTATAAACAAATAAAACTTTAAAAATGAAAACGTTATTAAAAACCATTTTAGCCGTAGCAGGAGTGTCTTTTCTGCTGTCAGCCGGAACAGTGGAACAAGCGAAGCCATGGGTGGCACCATCGTGGACTGACACCATCAAGAACCCATTAACCGGTAATGTGCCCTCCATTGCAGAAGGGAAAAAATTGTATTCGCAGTATTGCTCCGTTTGCCATGGCGACAAAGGCAAGGGCGACGGTATAGCTGCTGCTGGATTGACCCCAAAACCTGCCAACCATACTTCTGCAGAAATCCAGAAGCAATCGGATGGTGCCATCTTCTGGAAGACCACCACCGGTAGACCACCAATGGCGGGATATGAGAAAACATTCACAGCCACCCAGCGCTGGCAACTGGTGAATTATATCAGGACCTTGAAAAAACCTTGATAAATAAGTTAACGATTGGTCAATAAAAATAACAATTAAATGATTATAAATATATATTTTTACAAAGATAAACTCTTTTAATTAAATTATCAAATTA
>CAIWCG010000070.1 GCA_903911135.1 uncultured Bacteroidota bacterium | reverse complement strand
TACCGACACAAAGCAGCGGGCTGCCGCTACTATCGGGGCTATGCCTCGATGGCAGGTTGCTTCGAAATGACTTTTTACGCAATAACCAATCAAACTCCATAAAACCTTAACCTCATTTAAGTCAAAAAAACAAAGAATCGCTATTCCCACACCAAGAACCGCTATTCCCACACCAAGAACCGCTATTCCCACGCAAAGAATCGCTATTCCCACACAAAGAATCGTTATTCCCACACAAAGAATCGCTATTCCCACGCAAAGAATCGCTATTCCCACGCAAAGAATCGCTATTCCCACACAAAGAATCGCTATTCCCACACAAAGAATAGCTATTCCCACGCAAAGAGTCGCTATTCTTTGCGTGGGAATAACGACTTTCTGCCAAAGAATGTCTCCGCCGTTTCTTTTTACCTCCTCCAAAACCACCTTTTCAACGGTAAATGTGGCTGAACCGAACAAAAGTCGCAACTTTCTTGATGGTTTGATTTACCATTCCGTAAAAAGTCATTTCGAAGCTACCTGCCATCGAGGCATAGCCCCGATAGTAGCGGCAGCCCGCTGCTTTGTATCGGTAATGGGAAGGCAGCGGCTACAGCGGATAGCGGGACGTAGATGGGACGAGAAGAGAATATCGGCTCCTTATTGAAAAACCAAATTATTGCTTTCGCAATATAAAGTACCTGCCCATAAACCCTAAATATGATGTTAATCATATTTTATCGTGATGACACTCATGATATTTGCAAACTTTACTTTGTAATTTTGTGATTGAATATTAAGTTTATATGTACATTGAGCAAATCTATACCCGCTGCATGGCTGAGGCATCCTACTATATCGAGTCGGAGGGTGAAGTTGCCATCATTGACCCTATGCGGGAGGCGGAACCTTATCTTGAATTGGCCGAAAGGCGCAATGCAAAAATAAAGTACGTGTTTGAGACTCATTTCCATGCTGATTTTATTTCTGGTCATTTGGATATTGCAAGAAAAACGGATGCAAAAATCGTTTATGGGCCTACTGCCAAGCCAAACTATGAATGCCTGGTGGCAAAAGATAACGAGGAGTTTTCTTTGGGAGAAGTGAAAATCAAGGTGTTGCATACTCCCGGACATACTTTGGAATCTTCTTGCTTTTTGCTGATGGATGAAAATGGCATTCCTCATTCCGTTTTCACAGGAGATACACTTTTTGTGGATGAAGTGGGTAGGCCTGATTTGGCTTGCAATGCTGAATTGACCAAGGAAGCCTTGGCCGGTATGCTTTATGATTCGATTTATAAGAAACTTAAGACGCTACCGGATTATGTCATCGTTTATCCAGGCCATGGACCTGGATCTGCCTGTGGAAAGAACATAGGAACCGAATTATTCTCCACGATAGGTAAACAAAAACAATTCAATTACGCCTTAAAGACAAAGAGCAAAGAAGAATTCGTACGGGAGGTGACAGATGGATTGGCTGACCCGCCACGATATTTCTATCATGATGCATCCATCAACAAAAATGGTTATAAACCGCTGGAGGATATCATTGAAAAGAACAATTTACCAATAGAACTAAAGGAATTCTTGAACAAGGCCGAACAAGGGATACAAATTATAGACACTAGAAATACGGAAGATTTTTGTGAAGGATATATTCCTGGGTCCATCAATATTGCACTTTCAGGGAATTATGCCATTTGGGCAGGTAGTTTGTTTGAATTCAATTCGCCTTTCTTGTTGGTTACTGATAAAAACATGGAAAAAGAATCCATCGTACGATTGGCAAGGGTTGGCTTTGAAAACATAATAGGATATCTTGATGGTGGTATTGAAGGGTATTCAAAACATTATAGAATGGAGACAATTGAGACTATAGATCCAAACGATTACATCAAAAGAAAACAAAACGATTCTATAACGATTGATGTACGCAATAACGAGGAATTGAATTCAGGTATATTGCAAGGGGCAAAAGTAATTCCGTTACTAAAACTGGAAAGTATTCTTGATAGCCTAAGTAGGGATATGGAATATTATATTTATTGCGCTGGAGGCTATCGTTCAATAATAGCTGCATCCATAATGAAAAAGTATGGGTTCAATAATGTAACAAGCATTAATGGAGGAGTGAAGGGAATCATCGCCGGCAAAATCAAGTTGACGCAATTCAGTTAATTTTCATCAGAATAAACAGTTGCATCATTTTAACTTGCGCAGGAATCACACGTTATCATGATATTAAAACAAAATAGCTTAATTTTGCTGTTCTAAAAAAAATTTGGCATGATAAAAACAATATTAATTCCTACCGACTTTTCCGAAAACGCACACCTTGCTGGGAAATATGCTATTTCAATGGCTCAAAAAACAGGTGCAAAAATAATTTTCTTTCACTCCTATTATGTTCCGATTTATGCAGAAAACATCCCCATTGACCCAATAACTGAAGGAAATTTGAAAGCGGATGCCTTCAGTGAATTAGAACAATTTAAAAAAGAAAATATAACTGCACATTCTGAAATTGCTTCTGAATGCATAGTAAGAACAGGTAATGCCGTTGAATCTATATTATCTGTTGCCAAAGAATTAAATGTAGATTTGATTGTGATGGGCACTAAAGGTTCATCAGGGATATCGGAAGTAATATTTGGTAGCAATACCGAAGATGTGCTGATAAAAACAGAAATTCCTGTTCTCGCAATTCCAGAAAAAGCCTTATATAAAGACTTAAAGAAAATCGTATTTGCAACGAATTATCATTTCAGTGATTTCCAAGCGATAGAAGATTTGATTGTTTTGGGCAACCTATTTGATTTTCATATCACTGTCTTGCATATCAATGATGGAGAATTCAATCATGAGTTTGAATATAGTATGCTTGATAACTTCCGTGCAAAGGTCAAAGAACGCTCAAATTACCCCAACTTATATTTTCAATTGATAGAGAACAAGAACATTTATGAAGGATTACAGACTTTCATTCATCAAAATGATATCGATATGATAGCCGTTACTTCCAGAAAGAAGGCGTTATATAATCGTTTGTTTGGTCGAAGCATCAGTAAGAAAATGGCATTTCACACGGATATACCATTGTTAGTATTCAAGATTAATCAGGACGATGAAATAACTGAGTTTTAATCAACTCCTGTTTATCCTAATCCTGTTGATCTTCGTATCCCATACAAGTCGCTATCTTTTGTTGAGGAGAACCGCCCTTTTGAAACGGTTCGCCCTTTGCTTTTGCCGAAGACATCTTTTGAATTAACCGCGCTCGTTCGTTTCTTATTTCTTCGCGTATCTGCTGATCCCTATCGGCATCAAAATAACAAACTCCATCTACATATGTTTGAATGACTTTTGCATAGATGGACAATGGATTGTCAGTCCAAAGAACCAAGTCAGCATCCTTGCCTACCTTGATGCTTCCAATCCTTTCATCTACATGCAATAGTTTGGCAGAATTCAAAGTGACGAATTTCAATGCCTCTTCTTCCGATACCTTTCCATACTTCACTGCCTTGGCGGCTTCCTGATTCAATCTCCTTGCCATCTCAGGATCATCAGAATTGAATGCAACCGTTAAGCCAACCTTATTCATTATTGCGCCATTGTATGGAATCGCGTCAACGACTTCATATTTATATGCCCACCAATCAGCAAAAGAGGAAGCCCCTACACCATGCTTTTTCATCTTGTCGGCTACCTTATATCCTTCAAGGATATGTGTGAAGGTATTTACACGAAAATGAAATGAATCGGCAACATGCATCAACATGTTTATTTCGCTTTGAACATAAGAATGACATGTAATGAATCTTTTCTTATTCATTATTTCCACCAATGCATCCAACTCCAAATCCTTACGGGGAGAAAGGGAGGCGGCAGACTTCGAAAGATTGAACTTATTCCAAGACGACTCATATTCCTTAGCCCTAGTGAAAGCATCCATGTAAACCTGCTCGACCCCCATTCTGGTTTGTGGGAAACGAATAGTTGAACGGTCTCCCCAATTACTTTGCTTTACATTCTCACCTAGAGCAAATTTTATAAACCCATCGGCTCCCTCAAACTTCATTTTCTCTGGCGCAGCACCCCAACGAAGCTTTACCAATTGTGTCTGTCCGCCGATGGCATTTGCAGAACCATGAAGCAGATGAGAGGTGGTTACACCACCAGATAATTGCCGATAAATATTGATGTCATCAGGATATACCACATCGCCAATTCGAACTTCGGAAGTTACGGATTGTGTGCCTTCATTTACATCGCCATAGATGGCAATATGAGAATGTTCATCCACAATTCCAGGACTTAAATGCTTGCCTGCTGCATCAATCACTTTAGCCCCAGAGGCTTCCAAACCCTTGCCTACCTTTGTTATCTTCCCCCGTTGAATCAATACATCCGTATTCTGCAATATACCTTCCTTTTCATTGGTCCATACGGTGGCATTCTTGATTAAAACAGCCTCTTGCTTGGGTGCATCTTTCCAACCATAAGCTTCGTTTGGATAGGTTACGAATCCCAATTCAGATTTCACTTTTACTGAATCTTTCTTTGGTTCAGGCTTATAATTCTCTGTTCTTGTAGCAGACCAGGAAACCCATTCTCCTGAGGCAATCTGACCTGTTCCTTTCCAAACATCGGGCTTGTTGTCATCAAGATAACCATTAAGCCTTATGCTGCCTTTTGTTGCGGTCCTTTTCGATTCATACTGCAAAGAAACTTGATTTCCCAACTTATTGAAATTGATTTTTATCGTTGCTGAATCTTCCTTTAATGAGAATACAGGAGTAGCCATTTCTCCTGACACCGTTAGCTTTACAGATGGTTGATTACCTATAATCAATGAATAATTTCCTCTTATATCCTTCAATTCAAAATCGTTTATCTGATATCGTTTGCCGTTTACATAATTATCATAGATGATGTTTTCCTTATCAAACAAAGACTTGGAGGTAATCAAAAAGTTGGCGATCATACCTTTTTTCAGACTGCCCACTTTGTCTGTCAATTTCAGCATTTGTGCAGGTGTTTGTGTCAATGCCTTTAAAGCAGCTGTATCCGAAAGTCCATATTCGATAGCCTTTCTTAAGTTACGAAAGAAATCTCCCTTATCCTTGTTGTCGATTGCTGTGAGAGCAAAAACGATTCCTGCCTTCTCTAAAGCGGATGGATTGGTAGGTGCCAACTCCCAATGTTTCATATCACCAAGATTTACCTGCAAGGCATCATAAGCATCATCAACATCATAAGCCATTGGGAAGGATAAAGGAATTATCATGGCATCATTGGTGGCCTTTATTTCATTGACCCGCTGATACTCGTCTCCCCTACCCTTGATGATATAGCTTACACCGAATTCCTTTGCAATCCTATCCGCTCGCAGCACTGAATACTTGTCTCCAACCTCAAATATCTGCGGTAATGATTGCAACTTGTTCCATGCATCCAACGATATGTTATACTCCTTCGCTCCACCGGTTTTTGCATACCATTGTGCATCAAGATAAGTCTGTCTTAACAAGGCAATCGCACCCATCAGAGAGGATGGATAATCCTGTATGGAAACACCTTTATCAAATGAATAATGTGCAGCCACCATATCCTTGACAAACAGGTTATTCTCACGACCATCAGCCAAAGTAACCAATGCTGACGAGCCTCTTGCTATACCATCTCTACTAATGGTCTGCACACATCCGAAACCATATTTACGAAGCTGCTCGGCTTTCTTTTCATCCGCTACAAACAAATCTTTTGCATTGGTTTCAGGCTTGATTGCTTGATTCCAATCATAAGCTCCCTTTTTGTTGGTAGTCATTTGTGGCCATCCGTTATGAACATCCCGCTTGGGTTCGGGCATTCCATAATCGGAAAAAACATCTATCAAGGAAGGATAAACGCTTTTGCCCTTCAAGTCATAAACCACTGCGCCGGCAGGCACTTTCACACTCTTTCCCACCTCTTCTATCTTGCCATCCATGATGAGCAATGTGGCTGAATCAACCCACGTTTTATAGTCCACATAAATCTTTGCGTTGATGAAAGCATAGGCCAAATGGTTGTCATCATGAGTACCGTTTACAGGAAATGTCTGTTGAGCATTTACCCCAAATGTCAAGGCCATCATCAAGAATATAATTATCGATCTTCTCATTTCTAAATATTTTAGGTGGCGAAAATAGTAAATTTTACTGATAGTCAGGTTCTATCCATGCTTCCAAAAATCAATTATCATCAAGCGTATTTATCGTACATCGATAATTATGTAACTAGATATATAAATTACCATGCTTCCATAAGCTATTTATTTCTTTCAAGTCCATCATCTTTTCATTGTATCATTTGAAGAAAAAGGATAGCTTTTTCATCAAATTTATTAGCCCACCATGAGCCTCTTATCTGAAGGAGGCTGAAGTTCTTGTAACGATGACACCATCAATCGTTTCAACAATTCTTTCTAGCGGAGTTATTTCTGATATTTACACTCATCATTGCATATATTTTTACGTGTTTTATACTTATTGTATTGAAAAAAGAACAAAATCATATATTATGTTTACATTCTTATGTATTATGTTTACATTCTTATATACTATGTTCACATTCTTATATACTTTGGTTACATTCTTATATACTATGTTCACATTCTTATATACTTTGTTTACACTCTTATATACTTTGTTTACACTCTTATATACTTTGTTTACACTCTTATATGCTATGTAAACATTCATATATACTATGTTTATATAGTATATAAAAATGCTCTTTCCGTTATTTTTTATCAGTTTTCAGCAATTCTGTTATTCATACCAAAGCATTGAAGGCCAGTATTATCACTAGCTTTATGAATGAACTATCCCACAATTTATCAAATAGTTCCTTCTTTTGGGGTATGAGCAGCATTGGTTGGCAACAATCATTTTCCAGAAATAATTTAAATATAGATACCCCATTCATAGAAATTATTCCACTTAATGTCTCTGTGAAAAATGTGGTTTACCCTTCTTTGAAAAACGAAATAAACATTGCATCAAGGTTATTTTCCTTTTGCAGATTTGGGTTTAAACAATTTTATATAATAGCTGACGCGACAAATCAACGATTGCTATGGATTTCATCTATATAATTTTGTTACATTAGCTGATAATTCCTTGGATATATTCCTTAGTCATCTTCTCTTTGGGGTCATCCAATATCTGTTCTGCCGGACCATGTTCTATCAATTCGCCCATATACATAAACATGATGTAATCGGCTATTCTCCTGGCTTGACGAAGGATATGGGTTACTACAATGATTGTATAATTTTCTTTTAATGAATTAAACATTGCTTCAATTGATTGTGTAGAATGCGGGTCTAATGCTGATGTCGGTTCATCGCCCAAAATTATATCAGGTTCCACTGCCAATCCACGAGCCATACATAATCTTTGTTGCTGTCCTATTGACAATCTTACCGCTGGCGTATGAAGCCTGTCCTTTACTTCCTCCCATAAACTCGCTTTGCGAAGGTAATGTTCAACTATTTCATCAATGTTTTTCTTTCCTCTTAACCCATGAATCTTTGGTCCGTAAGCTACGTTATCATAAATCGACATGGGCAACGGATAAGGTCTTTGGGATAATAAACCCATCTTTTTTCTAAGGTGAGTTATTTCAACTTTAGGGTCAAATATGTTCTCTCCATTTACAACCACTTTACCTGTAACCATAGGTGATTGAGAGGTATCCAGCAAACGATTGAATGATTTCAATAAAGTTGTCTTTCCGCATCCTGAAGGGCCAATTATTGCTGTTAATTTCTTATCGGGTATATCAATGTTTATGTTCTTTAATATATGGTTTTTACCATAATGAACATTAAGGTTCTGGACACTGATATGAGTTTTAAAATTGTTGTCGCTCATTTATTTATATCTGTTAAATCTTTTGGTAATGTATCGAGAAATAATGCTGATGACCATTATGAATATGGTTAATATCAATGCGGAAGCATAGGCCCTGCCTTTAACTTCAGGAATTGGTGTGCCTAATTGAAAGAAGATTGCTAAAGGTAAAGTTGCAACTGGTTCGTTTAATGATGTTGGTATTGAATCGCTGTATCCTGCCGTAAAAAGTACGGAAGCTGCATCACCTATTCCTCTTCCGAAGGCAATTAATATGGCTGTCATCAATCCTGAAAAACCATACCTGATTACTACCTTAAATGCCGTTTCGAATTTCGTTGCTCCTAAAGAATAGGAAGCATCCAACAACTCTTTTGGTACTGTTTTGAATACTTCATCCATGGTTCTAATAATTACAGGCAATATAAACAATGAAACCGTAATGATTCCTGCCAGTAAAGATGTTTTCATGCCGAAATATAACATTATGGTAAAGCCGAAAGCCCCGTAAACAATGGAAGGTATTCCCCATAAAACATCAAAACATAGTCTTACCAAATTCATCATTTTAGTATTCCCTCGTTGATATACATTCATGTATAAGACTATAGGAATGCTGATTATAACTGCTATTAATACTGCTCCACATGCCAACAAAATAGAACCAATAATTGCATTTAAAACGCCACCTTCTTTTCCCATGTAAAAGCCTCCTTTTGGAGTCTCCGTAATCATGGACCAACTTAATGATGCCATTCCTTTTGTTACGATAGTATAGATAATCAAAACAAGACTTAACAGGATCAAGGAAGTTGCCAAGGGCATGATGATTCGAAATATTTTTTCTTCTATAAATCTTAACTTTTTCATTGATAGTTCCTTTCTATTTTTACAAGAATAATACGTGAAATAATATTGAAGAAAAGTATAATCATCAAAAGAATCAAGGAGGCTAACAGCAATGCTGAATCATACATCGGTATTGATAGCATTTCTCCATAGTTATTGGCTATCAATGAAGGTAGGGTATAGGTCGGATCCATCAATGATTTCGGCAACTTCGACACATTTCCCGTCACCATCAAGACAGCCATTGTTTCTCCAAATGCTCGTGATAAACCTAAAACAAATGCAGCTATTACTCCCGGCAAAGCTCTCTTTAATAAAACCTTTTTAACGGTTTGCCATTTGGTAGCTCCCAAAGATAGAGAAGCATCCTTCATCTCGTTCGGAACTGTTTTAAACACTTCCAACAAAACATTTATGATAATCGGAAAAATCATTATGGATAATACCAAACCTCCAGCCAATACAGTATATCCATTACTTGAAACATTGAAAAGTGGAGCAATATATTTTGAAATAAATGGAACTACCAGAAGAATTCCCCATACTCCAAAAATGATGGAGGGAATTCCTGAAAGTACATCAATAAATGGGTTTACAAATCTCGTTACTCTGGAGGAAGCATATTCGGAAAGATAAATGGCTGTCAGCAGACATAATGGAACGGCAATAACAACTGCAACGCCTGTAACGGCAAAGGTTCCAACGATAAAGGGTGCGAAACCAAATTGCCCTTTAAAAGGCTTCCATTCTGTGGAAAACAGGAGTTCAGAGAGTGGTCGTGAGAACAATATCGGGGCTGATCGAATGGTCAATCCAACAACAATCAATACTATTAAAGAGCATGCAAGTATCGTTAAAACCATCATGCCATTTTTAGCATAACGGTTCTTGTTGACGCGATAATATGAAACCTTACTTTTTGTTTCCAATTTTCTCTATTCCTTCTTTCAATATATCTTCAGGGATATTGATATATCCTGCATCTGCAACATATTTTTGACCATCAGTAAGAACCCATTTCAAGAAAGCAATCACTTCCTTTCGTTCCGGTTTTCCTTTGCTTACAAAATATAAATCTCTTGCTGGTGGAGAAGGATATTTCCCTTCTACAATGGCCTTATCAAGGTTGTCAACCGTTGAATAAAAGTTTTCGGTTTCATCAATTTTTCCATCCTTGTTCAAATCGATGGGCAATGCCAATAAGCCCTCAAAAGGCTTCTTCGTTTTTGCATCATAACTGAAGCCTATATTATTATATCCAATGGAATTGGGATCGTTCTTTATGGCATCAGCTATACCAGCATCCCCAAAAACACCCGTGCCTTGCAGATCTTCTTGTTTCTTTCCCAAATACTTAGCCCACACTTCTGCTGCTCCTG